>NZ_JBSVWF010000008.1:0-164217 GCF_054071635.1 Pseudomonas sp. SDO52101_S400
AAAGTGTCCACCATGTCCCCGAACACCTGTCCACCATGTCCCCGGTACATACACCCGGGGGGAGAGGGGACTGATCGGGGGTTGCTCTAGAGCTACGCCGACCTGAAGGAGCCTCACCGAATCCATAATCGCCAAGATCTTTCAGGTCGATGTACAACGCTAAACACCTCGGTCGGCTCCCTCTTCCTCCGGGAGTGTATGTACCAAAGGGAGAGGAGACCGAATGAGTCGACTGCACGAACTCCTCCGAATCCATAATCGCCACGGTCTTTCAGGTCGATGTTTGACCCGAGACACCTCGGTCGGCCCCCTCTCCCTCCGGGAGAGGGCTGGGGTGAGGGCTTGCTTTTTGGGGGTTACTCGTTATCAAGACCCTTGCGCCGATACGGGAAAACATCAATCACTTTCCCCGCCCGAATCGCCTCCTGCAACCCCTTCCAGTAATCAGCGTTGTACAACTCGCCATGCAACTGATCGAACAGTTTGCGCTGCGCTGCATCGGCAAACAGAAACGGCGGAAATTCTTCAGGGAACACATCCAGCGGCCCGATCGAGTACCACGGTTCGGAGGCCATTTCGTCCTCCGGCGTGCGCGGCGCCGGGATGTGGCGGAAGTTGGCTTCGGTGAGGAAGCAGATTTCGTCGTAATCGTAGAACACCACCCGGCCATGGCGGGTGACGCCGAAGTTTTTCAGCAGCATGTCACCGGGGAAAATGTTCGCCGCCGCCAGTTGCTTGATCGCCAGCCCGTAATCCTCCAGCGCTTCGCGCACCTGGGCTTCGTTGGCGTTGTCCAGATAGAGGTTCAGCGGGGTCATCCGGCGTTCGGTCCAGCAGTGGCGGATCAACACGGTTTCGCCTTCCAGCGACACCGTGGACGGTGCGACTTCCAGCAACTCCGCCAGACAGGCCGGATCGAATTTGCTCAGCGGAAAACGGAAGTCGGCGAATTCCTGGGTATCGGCCATGCGCCCGACGCGGTCGACGCTTTTTACCAGTCGGTACTTTTCGATCACCGTGGCGCGGTCGACGTTTTTCGATGGCGAGAAACGGTCTTTGATGATCTTGAACACCGTGTTGAAGCCCGGCAGCGTGAACACGCTCATGACCATGCCGCGCACGCCCGGCGCCATGATGAACTGGTCGTCGGTGTTGGCCAGGTGGTTGATCAGGGCACGGTAGAACTCGGATTTACCGTGTTTGTAGAAACCGATCGAGGTGTACAGCTCGGCGATGTGCTTGCCCGGCAGGATGCGCTTGAGGAAGCCGATGAATTCCGCCGGCACCGGCACATCCACCATGAAATACGAACGGGTGAACGAGAAGATGATCGACACATCGGCCTCGTCGGTGATCAACGCGTCGATCTGAATCCCGCGCCCCTCGCGGTGCAGCAGCGGAATCACCAGCGGCCACTGCTCGTCACGGGTGTAGATGCGCCCCACCAGATACGCGCCCTTGTTGCGGTACAGCACCGAGGAAAACAGCTCGACGCTCAGCTCCGGGTCCTTGCACACCCAGTCCGGCAGGTTCTCGCGCAGTTGCGCTTCAAGCCGCTGCAAATCCCGGGGCAGATCGGCGTAATCCTCACTGAATCGGTAATCGGCAAAGATGCTCGCAAGCATGCCCGACAGCTGCCCTTGCGGTTTGTAGGTACGGGTCTGCGCAGCCCGGGCTCGACGCAGGCTCGGCCGGGTGGTGTGAATGAACATGCAGCCGTCGCTGATCAGATCGTGGCTGAACAACCCGCAGAAAATCGAGTTGTACCAGGTCTCGGAGAGCTCATCGTCGAAGCGCAGGTCGATGATGCTGATATAGGCGCTTTTCACCAGCGGCCAGCAACTGACCTCCATCAACGTGTCCGGCTCGAAATACTCGCGCAGGCGCGCGACAGTTTCGCCGACTTTGTCTTCATACAGGTTGATTCGCGCCGCCGAGGCGGTTTGCGTCTCCTGCCAGCGCGCCTGCTCGAAGCGCTGCCGGGCGCCATCGGTGATCCGCCGGAAGTGCTCGCGGTAATCGTCAAAGCCATCGAGGATCATGCGGGCGATGTCGGTGGCTGGCCATTGCTGCGGCATAGATGAGACCTCTGCGGGAATTGAAGAATCTGTGCTCGAAGGCCTGAGCTTAGCCACGGAACGGCGCGCAGGAGAAGCGCAATTTCTGCCAAATCCTCGACCGGGTTGTACAACGACACAGTTTTTATCAAAGTTTTTTTAATCGACCGTTCGGTCAGTAAACATCACGAACGGCTGTTCCCGCTGCTCGGCGCGAGCCCGTGTTTTCTCTAGGTTTCGGATCCAATTCATCAACGACATCTCTAGTCCGCGTCTTTGCTCGACGCGTTCACTCCTGTCCATTCCCGGAACTGCCGACCACAGACTGGCCTTACCAAGATAGTGGCACTTTGATATACAGCCCGCCATCACCCGCCTCACAACAAGATCCTCGGCCCACGAGGACGACCTCTCCCTCAACGCCCAAGGAGCACATTGATGTCTATCCGGAATCTGCGCATAGGTTTGCGCGCGAGTTTGAGTTTTGCAGTTCTGGCCGGCCTGCTGGTGATAGTTGGCCTGTTCGGTCTGGGCCAGATGAAAACCCTGCGTGAGAGCGCCGCTGTGATCGAAGAATCGTGGATGCCCAGCATCGAAAGCATCCATGACGCGGCGGCGAACATCGCCAGCATCCGCCTCGAATCCCTGCGCTTGATCACCAGCACCCAGGCTGCCGTGCGCGAGCGAAGCAAAGGCATTCTCACGGCGCAGCGACAGGAGCTGCTCAAGCGCCTCGACGACCACAAGGCTCTGCTCGCAAGCGACCAGGAACGGGCAATGCTTGAAGGATTGAGCGCAGACACGGCCAAATACCTGAGCATTCTCGACCAGATCTTCAAACAGATTGATGCCGGGCAAAACGATCAGGCCTATGCGCGCCTGACCAACGAACTGGCGCCCCAGGGCACGGTGCTCGACAAGACTCTGGAGCAAATGATCAGCCTCAATCAGCAAGGCGCGGACGCTGCGGCCGAGTCCGCGGCGGCGATGTACCAGCAGGCGCTGTGGATTGTCGCCACGATCATCGTCATCGCCCTGATTGCCACCTTGTTGCTGGCCTGGCTGCTGACCCGCAGCATCACCGCACCGATCAATCAGGCGCTGAATGTGGCGCAACGCATAGCCTCCGGAGACCTCAGTGGTCGCATCGACAGCGAGGGCCGGGATGAGGCCGCGCAGTTGCTCACCGCGCTGGCTGAGATGCAGGGAAACCTGCGCTCGACCATTCGCGGCATCAGCGAATCGGCCCAGCAACTGGCCTCCGCCGCCGAGGAAATGAGTTCGGTGATGGAACAGAGCACCCGCGGCCTGCAACAGCAAAACGATCAGATCGAGCAAGCCGCGACCGCCGTTACCGAAATGAGCACGGCCGTCGATGAAGTGGCCGCCAATGCAGTGTCCAGCGCTGAAGCATCCGAAGCTTCGAATGAGGACAGCAAGCACGGGCATGTGCAGGTCAGCGAAACCATCAACTCGATTCAGGAACTGGTCAGTGCGGTGCTGGGTGCGTCCGAGCAGGCCGAGGGCCTTGCGACCCAGGCTCAGGACATCAGCAAGGTTCTGGAAGTGATTCGCGGCATCGCCGGGCAGACCAACCTGCTGGCACTCAACGCTGCAATTGAAGCGGCGCGGGCCGGCGAGGCCGGGCGTGGGTTTGCGGTAGTCGCCGATGAAGTCCGCTCGCTAGCGCAACGCACGCAGAATTCCACCGAAGAAATCGAGTTGATGATCAGCAGCATCCAGCAAGGCACCGACGCCACCGTCGGCGCGTTGCAAAGCAGCGCCGAGCAGGCCAGCCAGACCCTGCGCCGGGCCAACAGCGCCGGCCATGCGCTGGAGAAGATCACCGCGTCGATTTCGCAGATCAACCAGCGCAACCTGGTGATAGCCAGCGCCGCCGAACAGCAGGCGCTGGTGGCCCGGGAAGTCGACGAAAATCTGGTGACCATTCGCGACCTGTCGACCCAGACCGCCGCCGGCGCGACCCAGACGTCTGCCGCCAGCCAGGAACTGTCGCGCCTCGCTGTCGACCTGAACGGTCTGGTGACGCGCTTCGTGCTCTGACGGAGAAATTAATTGCCCGTTTAGCGGTTGCCATCGTCAGGGCGCTCGGCAACACTCTCGTCCCCATCAAGGAAGGAGTGACCCGTGAGCCCTGTCGATATTTTCCGCATGTTGTCGCTGGCTGCGATCTGGGGTGCGAGCTTCCTGTTCATGCGCATCATCGCCCCAGTGGTCGGCACCGTTCCGACCGGATTTTTCCGGGTCTCGATCGCGGCGGTCGGTTTGCTGGTGATCCTCGGCCTGATGCGCATCAGCTGGGATTTCAAAGGCAAACTCAAGACCGTGATGATGCTCGGTGTGATCAACTCCGGCGTTCCGGCCACCCTGTATTCCGTCGCCGCCCAGGTGCTGCCGGCCGGGTACTCCGCAATCTTCAATGCCACAACGCCATTGATGGGCGTGTTGATCGGCGGGCTGTTCTTCAGTGAAAAACTCACGGTGGCCAAGCTGGCCGGGGTTTTCCTTGGCCTGCTCGGTGTGGGCGTGCTGACGCGTGCGGGTCCGGTCGCGTTCGACCTGCCGCTGTTGATGGGCGCTGTCGCCTGCCTGCTCGCAACGACCTGCTACGGCTTCGCCGGATTCCTCGCCCGGCGCTGGCTGGATCAGGCCGGCGGGCTCGACAGCCGTCTTTCGGCGCTGGGCAGCATGCTTGGCGCTACCCTGTTCCTGCTGCCACTGTTCGGTTACAGCGTCATCACCCAGCCTCCAGTGAGCTGGGGTGGCTGGAATGTCTGGCTGTCGCTGTTGGGCCTGGGTCTGGGCTGCACCGCGTTCGCGTACATCATTTACTTCCGCCTGCTGAGTTCCATCGGGCCAGTGAAGTCGATGACCGTGACCTTCATGATCCCGCCGTTTGGCGTGCTGTGGGGCGCACTGTTTCTGGATGAGCCGCTGTCGATGGCCCATGTATATGGCGGGGTGTTGATCGCTATTGCGCTATGGCTGGTGTTGAAGCCGGCAGCGGTGAAACCGGTAGAAGTCGCGACTCGCTGATTCGCAGATGCACAAAGGCCCGGGAGTTTCCTCCCGGGCCTTTTTCATGCGCGGCTGCTACGCCGATTTACGGAACACGAACACCAGACCGACGATGATCAACAGCATCCCCAGCACACTCAAAGCGGCCAGACGATTGCCGAAGATCAGATAGTCCATCACCGCCGTCACGGCCGGCACCAGATAGAACAGGCTGGTGACATTCACCAGATTGCCCCGGGCGATCAGTCGGTACAGCAGCAACGTCGCCAGCACCGACACCACCAGTCCCATCCACAGCACCGGCACGATGAAGCCGACACTGTGCTCGAAGTGGAACGGCTGGAACGGCACGAAGATCCCGCACAGCAGCAGACCGGCCAGGTATTGCACCGGTAGCGTGCCGAGGGGATTGTCGGTGATGCGCTTCTGCATGATCGAGCCGAACGTCATGCTCGCCAGCGCCAGCAGACCGAACAGCATCCCCGCCAGCGACACCCCGGCCAGGCCGATGCCCTGGTAGACCACCATGATCAGACCGGCCAATCCCAGCGCCAGACCAAAGATCCGGCTCGCCGAGCGCTGCCGTTCCATGATCACCACCGTGAGGATCGGTTGCACACCCATGATGGTCGCCATCACGCCGGGTGTGACCTTCAGGTCCAGTGCCAGCAGATAGAAGATCTGATAAGCCCCCAACAGCACCACGCCGGTGGCCATCGCATACAGCATCGGCCGGCCGCCCCTGGGCAGTTTCAACTTGAGCAACGGCACCAGCAGCACCAGCCCGCACAGGGCAATCACAAAACGGATCAGCAGAAAGGCAAAAGGCGAAGCGTGGGCAAGCCCCCACTTGGAGAAGATCGCCCCGCTGCTCCACAGCAGAACGAACAGGCTCGTGGACGCAGCCGCGAGCGCGGACTTTTTCGAAAGGACAAACATGAATACCACCTGTAGTCAGGCAAATAGCCAACTCAGCCGAAGCTGAAATTCAGTAGGTTTTTTCAGGCGGGCACAGGGGTCAGCAGAAAACGCTGATCAGCCCGAAACGCCAACGCCCGGCGGTGATACGACTGCGCACACCGGCGTGCTACTGACAGGTGGGGGGTAATGACTGATCTGCACAGGCTGCTGATTCCCGCACGGCACGACGCCAGCGTTGAACGCTGAATCGACTACCGCGTTGATGAGGGATGCAGGCATTGGGCGGATCTTTTTTGAAGGGTTGAAAGGTGAGCCGTAGAACTCACGAGCGCCGACTATAACCAGCCTGTGACATGGATTGCAATGAGTTGGACAAAGGGCCAGTAGCGACAGGATGAGGGCAGGCGCATAGGCTCGTTTGCAATTGCAACGACCATTGATGGGGATATGGAATGCGCGAGATCACATGCCAAGGGAACGGAATCATCTGCGGTATCAGTTGTACAAGTCGCAGGCAAGAAAACTTGCCCGCGCTGCCACTACTCAACTCCAGATTGATCTGGAGATGGCTGGCCCCACAACTCTTGACCTATCGAAAGTACGTTTCGAACCTATCGACTCGTTGGCGCTGAGCGCTTTTGAATGTTGGGAGAGCCCGCACTTTTCATGGGTAGACGTCATTGGATGGAAAGCACGCGAACCTCTCGCTCTCGACATCGCAATCTGGTTTGAATCTGAACTGTGCGGACTTTGCTTTGCCAACCCGAATAAAAGTCGACGACGCATTCGAATCGTACGACTGGAGGGGCGGCCAAGAGAAACACATCCATTGAAGAACCGTGTTGCACCGCTATCCGTTCTGGCAATTGAGCAATACGCCCGCATCATTGGCAGTAGCTCGATCGAGGCTCAAGAACCATTCCAAGGAGCAATACCAATTTACGAACAGCTCGGCTTCGGTCTGGATAGCGATGGTCGCCTTGTCAAAACAGTAGGGAGCCTAGTATTGTGAAAAACGCTCAAATATTGATCAACCAAGGTGGGAATATGCGCAAAGAAATAAAAAAATCCCCCAGAAAGAAAAAAGCGCACGCAATGAAGGGTGAAGCTGATCCGACGGTACTGACAGCCAGTCAACGGCGGCTCCTGCAGATCATTGCAACGGGTACCGCTATCGATGAACCAAGCTTACTCGCTGGCCGTCCCTGATTCAGAAAGCAAAAAACCGCTCAAGTGAGCGGTTTTTCATTTCTGCATCCGGCCTCAACCAAACAGCCAATACCCCAGCAGCGTCAACACCACCACCGCCAGTACCGGCCGCAACACGCGGTAGGCCTTGGGATTGCGGCGTTTCCACTGTTTGACCACGCCGCTGAACTTGTCGCTGAAGTTCTTGCTCCAGGCGTAAGCCTGGTTGATCCCGCCGACACGCTCGTCGTCGAGGTTCTGCGGCGCGGTGGCGCGGCCCAGCCAAGCGCTGATAAAGCGGTTGATGCGAGTCATCAGGCGGTTGCTCAACGGACGCTCGATGTCGCAGAACAGGATGACCCGGGTCTTTTCGGTTTCATTCTTGACCCAGTGCACGTAAGTCTCGTCGAACATCACGTCTTCACCGTCGCGCCAGGCGTAGACCTGACCATCGACGAAGATCCGGCAATCGTCGGAGTTCGGCGTTGAGAGGCCCAGGTGATAGCGCAGGGATCCGGCGAACGGATCACGGTGCGGGTTCAAATGGCTGCCACCCGGCAACAGCGCGAACATCGCGCCCTTGACGTTGGGGATGGCACTGACCAGCGCCACGGTTTTCGGGCACAGGGTTTCGGCCGATGGCAGCGGTTTGTCGTACCACTTGAGGTAGAAACGCTTCCAGCCCTTCTTGAAGAACGAGCCGAAACCGGCATCGTTGTTCTTCTCGGCGGCGCGAATGTAGCCCTCGTCGAACAGGTGCATCGCTTCGTCGCGAATGGTTTCCCAGTTATCGCGCAGCACGTCCAGCTCCGGGAATTTGCTGCGGTCCAGATACGGTTTGGACGGCACGCCGGAGAACAGGTACATCAACGCGTTGTACGGAGCGAACAGCGCCGAATGGTTGACGAACTGACGCAGCACCGGCAAACGCGCCTTGCCGCGCAAATGCACGTAGAGGATGCTGCCCACAAACAGCAGCAACACCGACACCTTGGCGGCTAACGAAAAGGTCATCAACAACTCCTTGAAAAAAGACAACGCCACGCAATGCCACTTACCCGACATGGCGGCCGGCCATGATAAACACTACCGGCTCCGGGAAAAACCCGCCCGACCCAAGATTCAGTGTTAAGAATTGCGCAACAAATCATTAATTAACATAACGATCCTGAACCCTGGCTGACCTGAGTCAACGGGACGCTTACTGCTGGTTTTCCTGATCGGTGAACAAATCGCTGAACAACATGCTCGACAGGTAACGCTCACCTGAGTCCGGCAGCACAACCACGATTGTCTTGCCCTGCATTTCCGGCGTTTCCGCCAGGCGTACCGCAACGGCCATCGCCGCACCGCAGGAAATACCGCACAAGATCCCTTCTTCCTGCATCAGGCGCAACGCCATGACCTTGGACTCTTCGTCGGTCACGCGCTCGACCCGGTCGACCATCGACAAATCCAGGTTCTTTGGTACGAAGCCGGCGCCGATGCCCTGAATCTTGTGCGGGCTCGGCTTGATCTCTTCACCGGCCAGCGCCTGGGTGATCACGGGCGAAGACACGGGCTCCACCGCCACCGAGATAATCGGTTTTCCCGCCGTATTCTTGATATACCGCGACACACCGGTGATGGTTCCGCCGGTGCCAACCCCCGCCACCAGCACGTCGATGGCACCGTCGGTGTCGTTCCAGATTTCCGGACCGGTGGTTTTTTCGTGGATGGCCGGGTTGGCCGGGTTGTCGAACTGGGCCGGCATGAAGTATTTGCCCGTGTCACTGGCTACGATTTCATTGGCCTTTTCGATGGCGCCTTTCATGCCTTTGGCTGGCTCGGTCAACACCAGCTCCGCACCCAGTGCCTTGAGCACCTTGCGCCGTTCGATGCTCATCGAGGCCGGCATGGTCAGCATCAGTTTGTAACCGCGAGCGGCCGCCACAAAGGCCAGGCCGATGCCAGTATTGCCCGAGGTCGGCTCGACGATGGTCATGCCCGGCTTGAGTTTGCCGCTGCTTTCAGCATCCCAGATCATGTTCGCGCCGATCCGGCACTTCACCGAGTAACCCGGGTTGCGACCTTCGATCTTGGCCAGGATGGTCACGCCACGGGGCGCAATGCGGTTGATCTGCACCAGCGGCGTATTGCCGATGGAATGGGCGTTGTCAGCAAAAATACGGCTCATGGCTGGGTCCTTATGCAGCGTTGAATTCAGCTCTCCAAGGTAAGCCTGTTGCCGCTGGCAGTCCAGTCGGGTCGAACGTCTGCTACTGCCGGCAGTCAACCGCTTTACATCGTTCGGGAATTACCGCCATGAAGCGTCGCTACCGCTGGCCGTTGTGGATTTTCGCCACCGTCGTTGTACTGCTGGTCGCCCTGCACATCGCCCTGCCCTATCTCGTGCGCGACTATCTGAATGACAAATTGGCGAACATGGGCGACTACCGCGGGCAGGTCACCGACGTCGACCTGGCCCTGTGGCGAGGCGCCTACAGGATCAACGGACTGAAGATCGTCAAAGTCGACGGCAAGGTGCCGGTGCCGTTCGTCAATGCACCATTGATCGACCTGTCCGTCAGCTGGCATTCGCTGTGGTACGAGCATGCGGTGGTGGCTCAGGTGAAGTTCATCAATCCAGAAGTCAATTTCGTCGATGGTGGCGCCAACAAGCAAAACTCCCAGACAGGTAAGGGCACCGACTGGCGCGCCCAGTTGGGCAAGCTGCTCCCCATCACCCTCGACGAAGTGCAGATCAACGATGGTCGCATCAGCTTTCGCAACTTCAACTCGAAACCGCCAGTGAATATGAACGCTACAAACGTCGAAGCGAGCATTTACAACCTGACCAACGTCGTCGACACCAGGGGCAAGCGCGATGCCCGCTTCGAAGGCAAGGCCTTGTTGCTGGGCCAGGCGCCACTGGAAACCTCCGCCACGTTCGACCCGATGAGTAACTTCGAAAACTTCGAATTCCGCCTGCGTGCCCGCGACCTCGAACTCAAACGCATGAACGACTTCGCCTCGGCCTACGGAAAATTCGACTTCAACGCCGGCCACGGCGACGTGGTTATAGAAGCTCAAGCCAAAAAGGCCCAACTGACGGGCTATATCAAGCCCTTGCTGCGCGACGTTGAAGTGTTCAACTGGCAGCAGGACGTGGAAAACAAGAACAAAAGCATCTTCCGCTCAGTCTGGGAGGCACTGGTCGGCGGTACTGAAACCGTGCTGAAAAACCAGGCCAAAAACCAGTTCGCGACCAAGGTCGAACTCAGCGGCAGCGTCCATCAGCAAGATATAAACGGGTTCGAAGCGTTTTTGCAGATATTGCGCAACGGATTCATTCAGGCATTCAATGCCCGGTATGAACGGCCGAAGCCGGATGCGGGTTAGCGCACTTGTTCAACTGGCCCTCGGCCGAAACTGAGTCAACATGTGACGCCCCATTCAGAGACTGAATAAGCCGTCTGCGTTCACAGTCGACCGGACTGCGCGTTATAGTCGGGCATCCGATTATTTCGCCCCCGCCCTGCCCGATCAGGTCGGCGTTACCGTTCGAGGATTAGCAGATGAAGTTCGAAGGCACCCAGGCCTACGTCGCCACCGATGACCTGAAGCTGGCGGTCAACGCCGCCATCACCCTGGAGCGGCCGCTGCTGGTCAAGGGCGAGCCGGGCACCGGCAAGACCATGCTCGCCGAGCAGCTGGCCGAGTCGTTCGGCGCCAAGTTGATCACCTGGCACATCAAGTCCACCACCAAGGCCCATCAGGGTCTGTACGAGTACGATGCGGTCAGCCGTCTGCGCGACTCGCAACTGGGCAATGAAAAAGTCCACGACGTGCGCAACTACCTGAAGAAAGGCAAGCTCTGGGAGGCGTTCGAGTCCGAAGAGCGGGTCATCCTGCTGATCGACGAAATCGACAAGGCCGACATCGAGTTCCCCAACGACCTGTTGCAAGAACTCGACAAGATGGAGTTCTACGTCTACGAGATCGACGAGACCATCAAGGCCAAGAAGCGCCCGATCATCATCATTACCTCCAACAACGAGAAAGAGCTGCCGGACGCCTTCCTGCGCCGCTGCTTCTTCCACTACATCGCCTTCCCCGACCGCACCACCCTGCAGAAAATCGTCGATGTTCACTACCCGGACATCAAGAAGGACCTGGTCAGCGAAGCGCTGGATGTGTTCTTCGACGTGCGCAAGGTGCCGGGCCTGAAGAAGAAGCCATCGACCTCGGAACTGGTGGACTGGCTGAAACTGCTGATGGCCGACAACATCGGCGAAGCGGTGCTGCGCGAACGCGATCCGACCAAAGCCATCCCGCCGCTGGCCGGTGCGTTGGTGAAGAACGAACAGGACGTGCAACTGCTTGAGCGCCTGGCGTTCATGAGCCGCCGCGGCACCCGCTAAGAGGCTGACGCCATGTTGCTCAACCTGTTCAATGAAATGCGTGCAGCCAAGGTGCCGGTGTCGGTGCGCGAGTTGCTCGACCTGATCAACGCGCTGAAACAGCGCGTGACCTTCGCCGACATGGACGAGTTCTACTACTTGTCCCGGGCGATTCTGGTGAAGGACGAACGGCATTTCGACAAGTTCGACCGTGCGTTCGGCGCCTACTTCAACGGCCTGGAAAAGCTCGACGATCACTTGCAGGCGCTGATCCCCGAAGACTGGCTGCGCAAGGAGTTCGAGCGCTCGCTGACCGATGAGGAACGCGCGCAGATCCAGTCCCTCGGCGGCCTGGACAAGCTGATCGAAGAGTTCAAGAAGCGCCTGGAAGAACAGAAGGAACGCCACGCCGGCGGCAACAAGTGGATCGGCACCGGCGGTACCAGCCCGTTCGGCTCCGGCGGTTTCAACCCGGAAGGCATCCGGGTCGGCGATGCCGGCAAGCGCCAGGGCAAAGCGGTGAAAGTCTGGGATCAGCGCGAGTACAAGAACCTCGACGACTCCGTGGAGTTGGGCACCCGCAACATCAAGGTCGCCCTGCGCCGCCTGCGCAAATTCGCTCGCCAGGGCGCGGCGGAAGAACTGGACATCGACGGCACCATCGACCACACCGCCAAGGATGCCGGCCTGCTGAACATCCAGATGCGCCCGGAACGACGCAACACGGTGAAGCTGTTGCTGCTGTTCGACATCGGCGGCTCGATGGATGCCCACGTGAAGATCTGCGAGGAACTGTTCTCGGCCTGCAAGACCGAGTTCAAGCATCTGGAGTACTTCTACTTCCACAACTTCATTTATGAATCGGTGTGGAAGAACAACATGCGCCGCACCTCCGAGCGCACGTCGACCCAAGACCTGCTGCACAAATACGGCGCTGACTACAAAGTGATTTTCATCGGTGACGCGGCGATGGCGCCTTATGAAATCACCCAGGCCGGCGGCAGCGTCGAGCACTGGAACGAAGAGCCTGGCTACGTGTGGATGCAACGCTTCATGGAGAAGTACAAGAAGCTCATCTGGATCAATCCGTACCCGAAAGACACCTGGGGCTACACCTCGTCGACCAATATCGTGCGTGATTTGATCGAGGATCAGATGTATCCGCTGACGTTGCGCGGGCTCGAAGAAGGGATGCGGTTTCTATCCAAGTAATCCGCAATGGCTCCCCCGCCATCGGCGGGGGAACGATCAAAAGCGCTTCAGATACTCGACATGCTCCCGGTGCGCGATGTCCTGCACCACCGGGCGCAATCTGACCTTCGCCCCCGGCAGACACTGCGCCAATCGAGCCAGTGCCAACGGCGTCAACGCGCCCAATCGCGGGTAACCGCCAATGGTCTGCCGATCATTGAGCAACACGATCGGCTGTCCGTCCGGCGGCACCTGTACCGCGCCCAGTGGAATGCCCTCGGATATCATCGGCTTGCCCTGATACTGCAAAGCCGTCCCCAACAACCGAATACCCATGCGGTCGGCACGACTGTCCAGCGTCCAGGCACTGTTGAATGCATCGAACAGGCTCTGCCCGCTGAACTGACCGATCTGCGCGCCGAGCACCAGATCGAGCGGCGCGTCGAGGCGCAGGTCCGGCCGATGCTGTGCCGGCACTTCACGCACCAACAGCGTTTCACCCTGATAACTCAGCGAAGCGCCCTTGGCCAATGGCAAGCCAAAACCATCGAGACCGCCGAGCTCTTCACGTACCACAGTGGCGCTGCTGCCCAGCACTTTCGGCGCACTGAAACCGCCGGGCGCCGCCAGATAGGCCCGCGCCCCCAGCAACGGCTGGGTGAACCGCAAGGTCTGCCCTTTGCGCAGTTTGAAGCTGCGCCACGGCGCCAGCGCCTCGCCGTCGATCTGCGCGCCAAGATCGGCGCCAGCCAACGCCAGCAAGCAATCTTCTTCAGCCACCACCGTAAACCCGCCGAGGGTGATTTCGATCACCGGCAAGTCCAGGCCATTGCCCAGCAGCCAGTTGGCCCAGGCCATCGAACGCCAGTCCGCCGCGCCGCCCTGTGTTACACCCAGATGGCGCACGCCAAACCGCCCGGCGTCCTGCAACAGGCACAGCGGCGTGCTCGCCTTAATCGTCAGTCGGCTCATGCCTGGGCCTCCAGAGGCGTGTCGTCACCGCCCAGCCGGATGAACTCGGCATGGCTCACCGCTTCGAAACGCACGGTATCGCCAGGCTGCATGAGGCTGTAGCCATCGCGCTCACGGTCGAACAGTTTTGCCGGCGTGCGACCGATCAGATTCCAGCCTCCGGGAGACACCACCGGATACGCGGCCGTCTGCCGCTCGGCGATGCCGACACTGCCGGCGGCGACTTTCTTGCGTGGGGTATTCAGACGCGGTGCCGCGAGGACTTCTTCGACCAGCCCCATGAAGGCAAATCCCGGTGCAAAACCAAGAGCGAACACCTGGTATTCCCGGGCGCTGTGGCGGCGGATCACTTCTTCCACCGCCAGCCCGCTGCGTTGTGACAGCAAACTCAACTCCGGGCCGACACTCAAGTCGTACCACACCGGCAGCACATGGCACTGGCCACCGGTTCGCACATTCGGCGACAGGTCGATCAAGGCTTCGGCGATCAATTCCCGGGCCTGACTCGGATTCAATTCGGTCAGATCGTAATGCACCATCAACGTGGTGTACGACGGCACCAGATCGATCAGATGCTCGCCGAACACTGTGCGCAGTCGCTCGCTGGTGGCGAGCATCCAAGGCATGTTGGTTTCGGCGATTTCATCGAACAGACGCAGCATCAGGCAATCCAGTGCCACCACTTCCACCCGCGGATTCATGGCGCGCTCTGCTCGTTCAAGGCCTGACGAATGCGCTGCACGGCCGCAACCGAACTGGCGTTGTCGCCGTGTACGCACAAGGTGTTGGCTTGCAGGTGCAACGCGCTGCCGTCGCTGGCGGTGAGGTTGTCGCCCCGGGCGATGGTTAGTGCTTGACCGATGATGGTTTCGGCGTCGTGATGCACCGCGCCCGGCAGTTGCCGCGAGACCAGTCGGCCGGCGCTGTCGTAGGCGCGGTCAGCGAAGGCTTCGAACCACAGAGTCACGCCGTATTCGTCGCCAAGCTGTTGCGCCGCTGTGTTGTCGCGGGTGGCCATCAGCATCAGCGGCAAGCTGCGGTCGTAAGCCGCGACGGCCTGAATCACCGCCCGCAACTGCGCCGGGTTGGCCATCATGTCGTTGTACATCGCGCCGTGGGGTTTGACGTAACTGACTTTGCCACCCTGGGCACGGCAAATGCCGTCGAGGGCACCGATCTGGTAATGCAGGATGTCTTGCAGTTCCTGGGCGGTATAAGCCATGGAGCGCCGACCGAAACCCACCAGATCCTGATAGGCCGGATGCGCGCCGATCTGCACGCCGTGGCTCAGGGCCAGGCTGACGGTCTTGCGCATGATGCTCGGGTCGCCGGCGTGGAAACCGCAGGCAATGTTGGCGCAATCGATGAAGGGCATGACTTCCGCGTCCAGACCCATGGTCCAGTTGCCGAAGCTCTCGCCGATGTCACAGTTCAATAGCAGGCGGCTCACGGTGAACACTCCTGTAGCTGTTATCTTTTTGTGCTGTAGGACAGTTGTCGCAGGTTATCAGTTACTGCGCGTCCAGTTGCTTGCCACGGGTTTCCGGCAGACTCAATGCCGCAAGAATCACCACGCCGTAGGACACTGCCGCAAAGGCACCGATGCCTACGCTCAGCGGTACTTTCTGGCTGAGCAGCCCGATCAGCAGCGGGAACATCGCCGCCAGCGCCCGGCCGATGTTGTAGCAGAAGCCCTGCCCCGAACCGCGAATCCGCGTCGGGAACAACTCGGTGAGAAACGCGCCCATGCCGCTGAAAATCCCCGAGGCGAAGAAGCCCAGTGGAAAGCCCAGCCACAGCATCACGCCGTTGCTGACCGGCAACTGCGTATAGAGCAGAACAATGGTGAACGAGCCGACCGCGAACAGGATGAAGTTCTTCTTGCGACCCAGCAGGTCAGTCAAATAGGCGCTGATCACGTAACCGACGTAGGAACCAACAATCACCATCGCCAGATAACCGCCAGTGCCGAGTACGCTCAAGCCACGTTCGTTCTTCAGAAAAGTCGGCAGCCAGGAGGTGATCGCGTAGTAACCGCCAAGAGCGCCGGTGGTCAGCAACGAGGCGCGGAATGTGGTGAAGAGCATGCCGGGGGCGAAGATCTCGTAGAACTTCGACGGGCTTTCCGGAGTTTGCCTGGCCTTGGCTTCGCGGTAGATCTCCGGATCTTTCACCAGACGGCGGACGAAAATCACGAACACCGCCGGCACGATGCCAAGGATGAACAATGCGCGCCAGGCATCTTCCGGTGGCAGCACCGAGAACAGCAACGCGTAGAGAATCGCCGTCAGTCCCCAGCCCAAGGCCCAACCGGATTGCACCATGCCCACCGCTTTACCGCGATCCTTGGCCCGGATCACTTCACCGATCAGCACCGCGCCGGCGGTCCATTCGCCACCGAAACCGAAGCCCATCAAGGTGCGGGCGATCAGTAATTGCTCGTAGTTCTGGGCGAAGCCGCAGAGGAAGGTGAAAAACGCAAACCACAACACCGTCAGTTGCAAAGTGCGCACGCGGCCGATGCGGTCGGAGAGAATCCCCGCCACCCACCCGCCAATGGCCGAAGCGATCAGGGTGCTGGTGTGGATCAGGCCGGCTTCGCCGGTGGTGATGCCCCACATTGCGATCAGGGTAGGGACCACGAAGCTGAGCATCTGGGTGTCCATGCCGTCCAGACCGTAGCCGATCTTGCAGCTCCAGAAGGTGCGGCGCTCCTGCTGATTGATGTTGCGATACCAGTCGAACGGGCCGGGACGCACCGTTGCCTTGGGTAAGTCGAGGGTGTCGGGAGCACTCATGGCAAATCTCCGCAGTTTTTTATTGGTCTTGTTCGTAGCCCCGACGACGCCTATCGTGGGGGCCGGATGCGTCGATTTTTGGGTGCGTCACCCGGTCGCGTCCAACGAATAAAAACCCGCCCAAGCCATAAGAAAAATTTGTTGCCATGAACCTGAAGTTTCTCGAGACCTTTGTCTGGGTCGCCCGGCTGAAGAGTTTTCGCCTGACCGCCGACAAGCTGTTCACCACCCAGGCCTCGATCTCCAGCCGGATCGCGGTGCTGGAAGGCGAGCTTGGGGTGAAGCTGTTCCTGCGCGATTCACGCGGCGTCAGCCTGACGCCCGAAGGCCTGAAAGTGCTGGAATATGCCGAGCAGATGCTCGACACGATGCAGGCGCTGAAGCAGTCCATCGAGACCCGGTCGAGCAAGGTCGGCCGGGTGCGCATCGGGGTGATGGACACGGTGATTCACACCTGGCTCAGCCCGTTGGTGGCGCAGATGACCGATCTGTACCCACGGGTGGAAATCGAACTGGTGGCGGATACGTCGCTGAACCTCTGCGATCAGCTGCAAAAAGGCTTTCTCGATCTGATCCTGCAAACCGACCTGGTGCGCCATGAAAGCGTGCGCAGCCTGGAACTGGCCAGCCACCCCATCGGCTGGATCGTCGCCAGCAACTCGATCTACAACCGCGATTACCAAAGCCTCGCCGACCTGGCGCAGGAACGGATCATCACCTACTCGAAAAACTCCCGGCCGCATCAGGACATTCTGGCGCTGATGCAGGCCCAGGGCGTGCTGGCGCCACGTTTGAACTGTGTGAATTCAGTGTCGGCGATCACCCGGTTGTTGCGTGACGGCTTCGGTATTGGCGCACTGCCGCCAGTGCTGGTGGCCGAGGAACTGGCGCGGGGCGAACTGACCCTGCTCGATATCGAACAGCGTCCGCCGAACTTGCAGGTCGTGGTGTCTTGGCGGGTGGGTGTGGAATGGGTCGAGGAGATTGTGACGCTGTGTCGACAAGTGCTGGAGGGGTACGCGCAGAAAATGGGCGAGAACTACGTCGTCCTCGCCCCTTGATCAGTTAGAGCCCGCGCACATCCCGGTCTTCGATCGGCCGGCTCTGGCGCAGGCGCTTGCCGCCCAGCACCACCCAGTCGATCAGACGGAACAGGCATTCGAGACCGAACGACAGCAGCATCGCACCGCTCATGCCCCAGATCATTGCCTCAGGCGTCAACAGAATCTGGTAGCTGTAGCCGTTCCAGGTCTCCTTGCGGATATCCGGATCAGCGGCCAGCGCCACTTGCAGCACACGGATGTACCACGGGCCCTGCATCGCCTGGAACTGCTTATCCAGCGCGGTCTGACGCGCGAGCAAGGTGCTCAGGCTGTCGGCATCGCTGCGAAAAACCGGGTCTTCACTGGCGCGATAATGGCCGACCAGCGCCTGCAGATCCCCCTTGAAAAACTGCTCGGCGGTGCCCTGAAAGCCGCGCAGACCGGTCTGTGCCTCGATCAGATGCGCTTCGACCCGCTTGGCGTAATCGTTGATGAATCCCGGCACCTGGACACCAATCAACAGGCCCGCCGCAAACAACACCAGCCGTAGATAACTGAGCAACATCGAGGAGAGATCCTTTATTCGGTCGTGCCTTGGCTGACGCATTCGCCGCGTCGCCACAGGCTCCATTGGCCCGGTTCATAGCGGGTCCAGGTTTCGTTTTCGGTCAAGGGTTCGGTGGCAATCACCGTGACCACGTCGTTGGGCGTGGTTTCCGCCTGGAAATCGACGATCACATCGACGTCCTTGAGCCGCGCCGGGCCGAACGGGGCGCGGCGGGTGATCTGCGCAAGTTTGGTCGAGCAATAGCAGAACAGCCAGTCGCCGTCGCTGAGCAGGCAATTGAACACGCCTTTGCTGCGGTATTCGGCGCAAGCGGCGACCAGATCCGGCAGCAGCACCTCTATATCGACCGGTTCCGGAAACGCTGCACGCACGCGGTTGAGCAAATCGCAGAACGCCGCTTCGCTGTCGGTATCCCCGACCGGGCGGTAGAAACTCTTGATCGGGGTGAAGTCGGCAAGCTGGCCATTGTGCGCGAAGCACCAGTTGCGCCCCCACAGTTCGCGGACGAACGGGTGGGTATTGGACAGGCAGACCTTGCCGACGTTGGCCTGACGGATATGACCGATCACCACTTCGCTCTTGATCGGGTAACGCTGCACCAGATTGGCGACTTCCGATTCGCAGCTGGCCGCCGGGTCCTGGAACAGCCGTAACCCGCGACCTTCATAGAACGCGATGCCCCAGCCGTCACGGTGCGGGCCAGTGCGACCGCCGCGCTGCATCAGCCCGGTGAAGCTGAACACGATATCGGTCGGCACGTTCGCGCTCATGCCCAATAGTTCACACATGTGCGGACTCTCGTGATTACAGACGCGGCTCGACGCGCATGCGCTGCGGGTTGTTCGGCAACGGTGGACGGCCGTAACGATCGTCGCCTGCACCGCCGAACGGTTGATCGCCATCGCGCTCGTCTTCGGCCCGGGCGGCTGCACGAGCGGCTTCGGCCTGCTCCTTGCGAGCGTTCGAGGCGCGTTCGATCGGGAAGCGGATCAACACGAAAATCAGGTACAGGCCGAACGCGATCATGGCGTACATGAGCAATTCGGAAATCGCACGAAAGGCGTTGTTGCCCACCTTGAACGCCAGATCCAGTGCCGTGATGGCGATGGACGGGGCAAATTTTTCCTTCACTGGGTCGATGATGGTCGGGCTGAACAGCAGCACCGCCATCAGCACACGCAGCGGCTCGCGCAGCCAGCGCCACATCCAGCGGGTCATGCGCATCCATACCAACAGGCAGCCCACGGCGGCAAAGGCGTAGAGGCCCCAGGCGATCAGATAGTCGTTCTCGGTCATGGTGTCCATGGCAAGGCAGGCAAAGAGGCGCTTATAGTAACGACTTTTCGCACATCAGGCTTCCCCGCCGTCCGTGCGGTCCTCATTTGTCATGTTCGAGAGCCCTCCATGCCCGTATCCGCCAACGTCACCAGCGCCCCGATTGCCCACCAGGATGCCGGTCACGACCCGTATGCCTGGCTGCAGGAACGCGACACCGACGCGGTGCTCGACTACCTCAAGGCCGAAAACGACTATCAGCAGGCGCAGACCGCCGATCAGGCCGAATTGCGCGAAACCCTGTTCGAAGAGATCAAGGGCCGGATTCTCGAAACCGACCTGTCCCTGCCGTCACCGTGGGGCCCGTATCTGTATTACACCCGCACCACGGCGGGTGACGAATACCCCCGCCACTACCGCTGCCCGCGTCCGTCCGACGACAGTCTGACCCTCGACGAAAGCCGCGAACAGCTGCTGCTCGACCCGAACGCCCTGGCCAATGGCGGCTTTTTCTCCCTCGGCGCGTTCAGCATCAGCCCGGATCACCAGCGCCTGGCCTACAGCATCGATGCCTCGGGCGACGAGATTTACACGCTGTTCGTGAAGGAACTGTCCAGCGAGCGTGTCAGTGAACTGGAATTCCAGGACTGCGACGGCAGCATGACCTGGGCCAACGACAGCCTGACCCTGTTCTTCAGCACGCTGGATGACACCCATCGTCCGCACAAGCTGTTCCGCTACCGCCTCGACGGCACCGCTGCCGAAGAGGTGTTCCACGAGCCGGACGGGCGTTTCTTCCTGCATTGCTACCGCGCCAGCTCCGAACAGCAATTGCTGCTTTCCCTGGGCAGCAAGACCACCAGCGAAGTCTGGGCGCTGGATGCCAATCAGCCGCACCAGCCATTCACCTGCCTGGCGCCACGGGTAGAAGATCACGAATACGACGTCGACCACGGCAAGCTCGACGGCGAATGGACCTGGTTCATCCGCACCAACCGTGACGGCATCAACTTCGCCCTGTATCAGGCGCCAGACACCGGTATTGCACCGAGCGAAGCCGACTGGCAGAACCTGATCCCCCACAGCGACTCGGTGATGCTCGATGGCGTGACCCTCAACGCCGAAGCTCTGACCCTGAGCCTGCGCGAAGGCGGTTTGCCGATCATCGAAGTTCGCCCACACGGTCTGGCGCCTTATCGCGTGCAATTGCCGGACGCGGCCTACAGCCTCTATGTGCAAAACAGCCTGGAGTTCGAAAGCGACCGTATCCGCCTGCGCTACGAGGCGTTGAATCGTCCGGCTCAGGTTCGGCAATTGATCCTCGCCACCGGCGCGCAGGAAGTGCTCAAGGAAACCCCGGTACTCGGCCAGTTCGACGCCGACGCCTACGTCAGCCAACGCCTGTGGGCCAGCGCACCGGACGGCACGCTGGTGCCGATCAGCCTGGTGATGAAGCGGGAAATGGTCGGCAAACCGGTGCCGCTGTACCTCTACGGTTACGGCGCCTACGGTTCAAGCCTTGACCCGTGGTTTTCCCACGCCCGCCTGAGCCTTTTGGATCGCGGCATGGCATTCGCCATCGCCCACGTGCGCGGCGGCGGTGAACTGGGCGAAGCCTGGTATCGCGCCGGCAAGCAGGAACACAAGCACAACACCTTCAGCGATTTCATTGCCTGCGCCGAATTCCTGATCCTCAACGGCATCACCACCGCGCCACAACTGGCGATCAGCGGTGGCAGCGCCGGCGGTTTACTGATCGGCGCGGTGCTCAACCAGCGTCCGGAGCTGTTCGGCGTGGCGATTGCCGAAGTGCCGTTCGTCGATGTGCTCAACACCATGCTCGACCCGGATCTTCCACTGACCGTCACCGAATACGACGAGTGGGGCAATCCCGAGGAGCCGGACGTCTACGAGCGGATCAAGGCCTACGCGCCGTACGAAAACGTCACCGCGCAGGACTATCCCGCGACGCTGGTGATCGCCGGCTATAACGACAGCCGCGTGCAGTACTGGGAAGCGGCCAAGTGGGTGGCGAAATTGCGCGCGACCAAGACCGACGACAACCCGCTGCTGCTCAAGACCGAACTGGGCGCCGGCCATGGCGGCATGAGTGGTCGTTATCAGGGATTACGTGACGTAGCCCTCGAATATGCATTTGTTTTCAAGGTTCTGGGCATCGCCTGAGGAACTCCGCCGGTCAGTCAGGTCTTAATTCCGGGCACCGGGAGCCGATAAGCAGATCGGCCCCCGGTGGCGAGCCTGCCACCCGACACAACAAAAAGACCGCACGACATGTCAGAACCGACTCTACTGAACAACGAAATCCGCGACTGGCTGATGGACTGCGGCCTGTTCGATCAATTGCAACTGGCGGATTTTGCCGCCGCTTCGGGCTACTTCAGCATCAGCACCGTGGCCGAAGGCGAAGCGATCTTTCGCGAAGGCGATGCCGGCAGTTTCATGTGCATCATCCACACCGGCCAGGTGGCCGTGCAGAAAACCGGCAACGACGGTCAGGTCGTGACCATGGCCACCCTGCGCAGCGGCCGCGCGTTCGGCGAAATGGCCGTGCTGGATGGCGAACGCCGTTCTGCGACTTGCGTGGCGGCGAGCAACTGTCAGTTGCTCAACCTCGGCAAGGATTCGCTGGAAAAAATGCTCAACGACGCGCCGAAAATCGCCGCCAAGATCATCCGTGCCCTCGCCGTTTCCCTGTCCAAACGCCTGCGCATGGCCGACGGCCAACTGGCGGCGCAGCAGATCTAGCCGCCGGGAGATTTGGCTTTGCCGTCGCTGGGTTCGATACCCGGCACCGGCTGATCCTTGGACGGCGGGCTGGGCATCTCGATCGGCACCAGCGGTGGCCCGCCACTGCCGGAACCGCTCTTGGGAATTGGTACCGGACTGATTTGCGGATACGGCGTTGGCGTCGCGGTGCCGGGCGAACCCGGTTGCGGCGTCGGGCTGACGGGAATCGTCTGTTGGGCCTGCACTGCAGTTATCGAGAGCGCGGCCAGGGTAATGACCGTTAGAATGGTGCGCTTCATCAAGGGCTCCGTTGGCCTGAAGTCTGCGTTCAGGCTACTCCCAACGCGCCTGCTTGCCTTCCCCTCTTTAGAGATTTCCATGAAACGTTTCGTTCTGCTCGACACCACGCCGATCCCTGAAAACGGCGGAGCCCTGTGCCTGTTCGAGTATGGCGAGGACTTTGTCATCAAGATCCAGGGCGGCGACGGCGGGCAATTGATGAATACCCGCATGCACGGTTCCGAAGACGCGCTGGCCGAGATCCCGTGCCGCAAGGTCGCCGGCCGGCCGAACTCGCGGGTGCTGATCGGCGGGCTTGGCATGGGCTTCACCCTGGCCTCCGCACTCAAACATCTGGGCAAATCCGCCGAAGTGGTGGTCGCCGAACTGGTGCCCGGCGTGGTCGAGTGGAATCGCGGCCCGCTCGGTGAAAAGTCCGGGCGCCCGCTGCTCGATCCGCGCACGGTGATCCGTCAGGAAGACGTGGCCAAGGTGCTGCAAAGCGAGCCGAACGGTTTCGACGCGATCATGCTCGACGTCGACAACGGCCCCGAAGGCCTGACCCAGAAGGCCAACAGCTGGCTGTATTCCGCCGCTGGCCTCGCCGCGTGCGCCAAGGCGATGCGGCCCAAAGGTGTGCTGGCGGTGTGGTCGGCCAGCGCCGACCGGCAGTTTTCCGACAAATTGAAGAAAGCCGGTTTCAAGGCCGAGGAAGTGCAGGTCTTCGCCCATGGTAACAAGGGCACCCGCCACACGATCTGGATTGCCGAGAAGCTCAAGGGCTGAGCTAAACTTGCGTCATAACCGTCATTAGTCTTTCTGCAAAGGTGAACCCATGAGTTCGTCCACCCCGACCAACACTTCGAAGCTGGATCGCATCCTCGCCGATAACCAGCGCGACAAGGAAATGGGCTACCGCGACAAGGCCCTGAAGATGTACCCGCATGTGTGCGGCCGCTGCGCCCGTGAGTTTTCCGGCAAGCGCCTGAGCGAGCTGACCGTGCACCACCGTGACCACAACCACGACAACAACCCGCAGGACGGTTCCAACTGGGAACTGCTGTGCCTGTACTGCCACGACAACGAACACTCGCGCTACACGGATCAGCAGTACTTCGGCGAAGGCTCCCTGAGCACGCCGAAAATCGCCAAGGCCACGCACAATCCGTTTGCGGCGTTGGCCGGCCTCATGAAAAAAGAAGACTGACCATCTTCATTGGCCACACCGGCCTCTTCGCGGGCGAGCCCGCTCCCACAGGTTTCTCTGGCGTACTCAGAATTTGTGAACGATCGAGATCACTGTGGGAGCGTGCTTGCCCCGGGCGGCGATCCGACGAATGGGCCGGGACAGACACCGCAAGTCTTGAATCTGCCCGCCCTCCCCCAATCCCCGTATAATCGCCCTCTTTTTCCCGAAGGCACCCCGCTCGTGGCAGACAAACGGTACAGCTGCATTGGTTTGTATAACCCCAAATCACCGGAAAACGTCGGTTCGGTGATGCGCGCCGCAGGCTGCTACGGCGTGTCGACCGTGTTCTACACCGGCAAGCGCTATGAACGCGCCGCCGATTTCGTCACCGACACCAAGCGCGTGCACTACGACATCCCGCTGATCGGCATCGATGACCTGAAAAAGATCCTGCCGCTCAATTGCGTACCCGTCGCCGTGGAACTGGTCGATGGCGCCCGCCCGCTGCCGGAATACACGCATCCGGATCGCGCCCTGTACATCTTCGGCCCCGAAGACGGCTCGCTGGATCAAGAGATCCGCGACTGGTGCGAAGACGTCGTGTACATCCCGACCACCGGTTGCATGAACCTCGCCGCCACGGTCAACGTCGTGCTTTACGACCGCATGGCCAAAGGGCTGAACACCCGCTCCGGGCCGAAATTCCGCTGAAACGCCGCACATCCGATGGAACGAGCTGACCGCCCACGCAGTCAGCTTGTTTATCCATTACTCATTGCCTGGAGAAAGATCATGACCGAGCTCAAACGCGTCGAGCGTATCGAATCCACCCCGTTCCAGACCCGTTCCGAGCAGAACGTCGAAGGCTGGGAGCGCATCGGCTCGCTGGCCGGCGGCGTGATCATGGTCGGCAAGGGCCTGCGCCGTGGCGGCGTGTTCGGTCTGATTCAGGTGGCGATTGGCGGCGTGGCCATGGCCCGTGGCATCACCGGCCACAGCTCGGTGAAAAGCCTGCTGGAGAAAAGCCGTCAGGACATGAACAACGTGCGCACGAAGATCGAGCGCGCGGGTGAAGAGCTGAGCAAGCTGAAAGCCAATGCCGAAGCGGCGACCAGAACCGCCACCGTGACCGGCAATGATTCGGTGAAATCACCGAAGACCGGGGTTTGAGCCTGAATTTGCGTTGAGGCGTCTGGCCTCTTCGTCGGATCGCCGCCCGGAGCAAGCGCGCTCCCACATTGAACCGCTCTACGTCAGTTGTAATGCGATCACATGTGGGAGCGGGCTTGCTCGCGAAGGCGGTATTACTGCAATAAAGCGGTATCGAGGACCTTGGACGACTCGCCGATGACACTCTCGGCGAGTTGCACAAACGCTTTGGTATCCACCGTCCCCAAATGCATCGCCCCGCGCAGCACATCATCCAGCGAGCGCTTGTTGCGGGTCTTCAGACGGATCTCGCGATCCAGTTCCTGTAACAGCAAAACCGCTTTGGACACCTGCGCCGGGTTGATCTGCTCGCCACGCAGTGTGCTGACCTTCTGGCTGTCCTTGGCCAGTTTCACCTGCAATGCCTGATAACGCTCATCGCTCATGCCCCCGGCGCGGCGCACCAGCTCGACGGCGTAATACTCGGCAAACCCTTCCTTGATCCAGTCACTGCGCTGCTCGTCGTTGATCCGACCGAACACCTGCGCCAGCTCGCGAACCAAGGGGCTGCTACCGCTTTCGCTGACCAGCGGCAACCGCGTGTTGAGGTAGATCGATTCCCGCGCCGCCAGGCTGCCGCGCCACATCGGGTCGTTGGCGCCGACGATCAGCAGTTTGGTCGGGTGGCGGGGAAACACGGCTTGCACCTGCGGCCAGACAAACGTCAGCAGCGTCAGCACGTCCATCCGGCGCATGCCCTGCCCTTGGGGCGAAGCCACCGTCACTTCGGTTTCACCCAGCCGCGTGCGACGGCTGCCGAGATGGCCAGCGAGCATCCAGCCCGTTGGCCGGTCGAACAGACGGGACGGATTGTCGATGCGGAACTTGTTCTTGCCGATGCGCGGCCACGCGGTTTCGACGCTTTTCCAGCCGTCGGGCAATTCGAAATGCAGGCGCGAAACCAGTTCGGTGCCGTCCTGCTGATCGAGCTTGGCCGGCGGCACCAGTTCATCGCCGCGCATCAATGCCCAGGTCGGGATCATGCGCGTATCGAAACTGCCGTTCTTGCGGCTCTGGCTGATGCGCACGCGGTAGGTCAGGCTGGCCTTGTCTGCCGACGGGCGCCACACACCGCGAGCCTGTTGGCCTGGCGTCAGCTGCCATTGGCCGTCAGCCTTGAAATCGCTGTAGTGGCTGCCGTCGCCAAGGTCGAAATCCAGGCTGCGCACGGCCTCGCCCCTGGCCAGGGTCAGGCGCACTTCCGCCTGATCGCTTTGCGGCAAAAGACGCACGTGGTAATCCAGATCGACCTTCTTCGCCGCCCACACCGGCGCGCTCAGCATCAGCAGTCCGACGATCAGCGTCCGGCGCAACTCCACAGCCATACACACTCCTTGCTGAAAATCGATCCTCGAGGCTTGGATTCTCGCGCTTAGCCGGCCCGGAAAATCAGGTGATCTTCCCAATCGTCTTCCGGCACGCTGCCTTCGGCGAGCATGCGACCGGACTGGGAAATCCGTTCATGGTGCACCGCGTCACGATCACCGCAGACCAGGTGGTGCCACAACGGCAGGTCCTTGCCCTCGCTGACCAGTCGATAACCGCAGGTCGGCGGCAGCCATTTGAATTCTTCGGCCTGGCCCGGGGTGAGCTGGATGCAGTCCGGGACAAACTTGATGCGGTTCGGGTAATCGCTGCACTGGCAGGTTTTCAGGTCCAGCAGTTTGCAGGCGATGCGCGTGTAGTAGACGCTGTTGTCTTCTTCATCCTCGAGCTTCTGCAGGCAGCACAGGCCACATCCGTCGCACAGCGATTCCCATTCCTCGTGATCCAGTTGATCGAGGGTTTTGCGTATCCAGAACGGTTCGACTTTGGCGGCCATGGCTCAAGCATCAACATCAGGTGGTGAAAAGGCCGCCAGTCTAGTGCCCAAGACCCCGTGGGCCAAGCGCTGGCGACTGCCGGTTGTTCAGGGCTTGTCAGTTTTTGCGTGGCCAAGTAGCTTTGCCAGTCTCAAGAAGCCTTGGCTGGGTGCCATTAACGCTCGACCGCGTTGCATTCCGGTGAACTGCACGGCTTCAGATACAGCCCCCATCGTTCAGCCCAACTGATCCCGCCGGGTTTTGCTTCAAACCTATCCTCAAACGTAGCAAGGAATCTCTCGATGAGTGCCAACCCTCGCGTTGCCGAATACGCCATTCACCCGCAGTTCACCGATCGCTGGTCGCCCCGCGCCTTCACCGGCGAAGCGATTTCCGAGGAAACCCTGCTGAGCTTTTTCGAAGCAGCGCGCTGGGCGCCATCGGCGTACAACTCGCAGCCGTGGCGTTTTCTCTACGCCCGTCGCGACACGCCAAACTGGGAGCGTTACCTGGGCCTGCTCAACGAATTCAATCGCAGCTGGGCGCAGCACGCCTCGGCCCTGGTGATCGTGATTTCGAAAACCACCTTCACCGCACCGGGTGCAACCGAAGAATCCCCGGCGCTGTGGCACACCTTCGACACCGGTTCCGCCTGGGGCCATCTGGCGCTGCAAGCGAGCCTGAGCGGCTGGCACACCCACGGCATGGCCGGCTTCGATCAGGAGCTGACCCGCAAGGAGCTGAACATTCCGCAAGGTTATGCGCTGCATGCCGCCGTTGCGGTGGGCAAGCTGGGTGACAAGGCAACCTTGGCGGATTACCTGCAAGCGCGGGAAACACCGAGCCCGCGTCGTCCGCTGAGCGAACTGGCGGCTGAAGGCGACTTCACCCTTTAAGCCATGGCGCATAATGAAATGTGGGAGCGGGCTTGCTCGCGAAGAGGGCTTACCAGTCGACGTCTTGGCTGACTGATAAACCGCTTTCGCGAGCAAGCCCGCTCCCACATTTTTTACTGCGGTGAATCAGTAACCGCGTGCGAAATCCACTTCCCCACGCAACGCCTCTCCCGCCTGATACGCCCGCAAGTTATCCAGAAACAACTGCACCATCATCGGCGGCGATGTCGGGGCCGAACTGTGCCCGGTCAGCAGCAAGCCCCAAGCGGTCCAGAACGGATGACGTTGCGGCAGCGGTTCCTGACGGCAAACGTCGATCACCGCGCCCGCCAGGTGCCCTTCCTTCAATGCTTCGACCAGATCCGCATCGACGACGGCCACACCGCGCCCGGCGTTGATGAACAATCCGGTCGGCTTGAATTGCTTGAACAGCGCTGCGTCGTAGATGTCGTGGGTGTGCTCGGTGTTGGGCAGCAGATTGACCACGTAATCCACCTCGCCCACCAGCCGTGGCAGATCCGCCATCGATCCGACTTCGACAAACGGCGCCTGTTCGCGAGCGCTGCTGGCGATGCCGTACAACTCGACGCCGAACGGCAGCAGGAACTGCGCCACGCTCTGGCCGATGTCACCGGTGCCGACAATCAGCACCTTGCGCCCGACCAGACTCTGACCGGTGCGGTTGTCCCATTTGCGCTCGACCTGGCTGACCAGCCGGGCCAGCACTTCGCGCTCGTGACCGAGCATGTAGGTCAGCACGTACTCGGCCATCACCTGACCGAAAATGCCGACCGCCCGGGTCAAGCGGTAATCCCGGCGCAGGCCGTCAGCCAGCAGCGGCGTGATACCAGCCCAGGTCGATTGCAGCCATTGGGGCTGATGCCCCTGACGCAGCAGCGTCGCCAACAGATCCGGCTGCCCCAGCCACACCGGGCAATCGACCGCCTGGCGAGCCAGTTCGGCGGAGTCGCCGCTGGTCAGCACTTCAAGCTCCGGGGCTGCCTGACGCAACAGTCGGGCGTATACCGCGTGGTCGTGTTCAGCAATCAGAACGCGCATGTTCAAACCTTTCGCAAATCGTGCAGACGACCGCCCACTTCGTGGCGGTCGTCGCCGTAAAAACAGTTCCAGGGATTACAGGAGGCCCAGGACAGGGCCTCGCAGGTCAGACCGGGTCGTTGCGTCGCAGCAACTCTTCGGGCAGGTGTTCGATGTACTCGTCCTCGGCCGGCGGCATTTGCAGGTGGTAACCCTGCTTGTCGAGGTTTTCCAGCACAACGACGATGTCTTCGCTGGCCAGCTTGCGCTCGGGAGTCAGCACCAGGTCGAAGGAGTGCTTGGCCTTGCCGAACGCCAGCATCAAGGCTTCCGGCACACGCTCCAGCGCATCGCTCTTGAGCACGTAGAGGTACATGCCGCTGCGTTTCGAACTTTGGTAAATCGAGCAAATACGTTTCAAGGCTGTTCTCCGGCGGTGGCCAGGCTGTCGAGCAGCTTCTGGCCCATCAATTCGCGGCGCCAGCCACGCAGCGAATCAGGCAATTGGTAAGGCCCCTCGGGGAAGCCGCTTTTGACCAGCGCTTCGAGGGTTTTCTTGCGCAGCATCAGTTCCGGCGCGATGCCCAGGCGTTCAGCCTCGGCCTGGCCCAGGGCGCGCAGTTGCTTGATCAGCGCGGCGGCTTCGATCGGCAGCGGCTCCGGCACGGCTGGCGGCCATTGATCAGGCCCCACACTGCCAGAGCGCTTGATCAGATCAAGCAGAAACTCGCCGTCCTGACGCACGGTACGCGGGTGCATGTCTTCGATCTTGCCCAGCGCGCTGAGGTTGTCCGGTTGCGTGCGAGCCAGTGGCCACAGTGAATGCTCACGGACGATGCGGTTGCGCGGCAGATCGCGGGCACGGGCTTCGCGCTCACGCCAGGCGCACAGTTCGCGCAGCACGGCCAGTTGGGCGCGGGACAGTTTCCACGCCAGTTTGGCCTCGCGATACACCTCGTACGGGTCGGTCTCGCGGCGCAGGTTGGCGACCAGTTCAGCGCCGTCCTCCAGCACCCAGGCGTATTTGTCGTCAGACAGTTTCGGACGCAGTTGTACGAATACCTCCGCCAGATGCACGGCGTCTTCGGCGGCATAGCTGATTTGCGTGTCGGACAACGGACGCTGCAACCAGTCGGAACGGGTTTCGCCCTTCGGCAGTTCGATGCCGAGCACTTCCTGCACCAGACGCGAATAGCCCATCGAGAACCCGAGGTTCAGGTAGGCAGCGGCCAGTTGTGTATCGAACAGCGGCGCCGGCAGGCTGCCGGTCAGGCGCAGCAGGACTTCGAGGTCCTCGCTGCACGCGTGCAGGACCTTGAGCACCGCCGGGTTCTCCAGCAACGCAGCCAGCGGTTGCCAGGCGTCAATGGTCAGCGGGTCGATCAGATAGGCTCGTTTACCGTCGCCGACCTGCAACAGGCCGGCAATCGGGTAGAAGGTGTCGACCCGCATGAATTCGGTGTCGAGGGCAACGAAAGGCAGCTGCTGCCACTCGGCGCAAAACTGCGCGAGGCTATCGTTGTCGCGAATCCAGTGAATATCGATGGCCACACGGCTCTCCCTTCAAGAATGGCGCGCAGTATATATCGCCACCGGCGCTTTCCGCGCCTCCGCAGGGCAAGTGCTTTGATGAAATCTCCTGCTTGAGAGCAAGAATAGTCTTACAGAAAGATTCCGCAGACTCAGTCCTTGGCCAGCACCCCGTCAATGACCGCACCACGGCAGCCGGCGAACAGGTCCAGATCGTGCTGATAGACCTTGCTCTGCACTTCCAGCAAACCGAGCATCGAATGGAACAGATTGTCCTGGCTCAACGGTTTGTCGCGGCTCAATTGCAGGCAATGGGTGTCGACCGAGTAGGCCTTCTGATAGCTGTCGGAGAACCAGGCCAGCATCGCCACATGTTTCTGTTGCTCCGGCGCCAGCATGTACGGTGTGCCGTGCAGGAACAGGTTGTACTCGCCCAGCGACTCGCCGTGATCGGAGAGGTACAACATGGCGGTATCGACCTTGTCCTGATTGCTGCGCAAGACATCGATCAGGCTCGACAGCACATGGTCGGTGTACACCAGCGTGTTGTCGTAACCATTGACGATGCTTTCGCGGCTGCAATTGTTCAGCGCGTTGCTTTCACACACCGGCGTGAAGTGTTCGTATTCCTTGGGATAACGCTTGAAGTATTCCGGGCCGTGGCTGCCCATCTGGTGCAGGACCAACACGGTGTCCTTGTCCAGGTGTTCGATGAAGTTCTGCAACCCTTGCAGGAGGATTTCGTCGCGGCACTCGCTGTTGGCGCACAGCGCCGGATCTTTCAGGTTGCTGACATCCTGCAGGGTGACGCGATCGCAGGTGCCTTTGCAGCCCGACTGGTTGTCGCGCCAGATCACATCGATGCCGGCACGCTTGAGCACGTCCAGCAGCCCTTCTTCATTCTTCGCCTTGCTCGCGTCGTAATCCTTGCGGCCCATGTTTGAGAACATGCACGGCACCGACACGGCCGTTTCAGTGCCGCAGGAATGCACATCGGTGAACGCGATCAAACCGGCTTCCTTGTCCAGTTTCGGCGTTGTGTCACGGGCGTAACCGAGGATGCCGAAGTTCTCCGCCCGGGCACTTTCGCCCACCACCAGCACGGTCAGCGACTTGCGCGGACGGTTTTGCAGCGCAGGGCTGCGCTGGGCGTCTTCGCCGATCTTGATGAACGGTTGCTGGGCGGAAACCACTTGTTCACGCAAATAGCCGGCCGACGCGCCGATGTAATTGCTCGGCACCAGCATCAGGCGCAATTCATGGTGGTTGCGAAACAGCGAGGACAGGCCCTGATAGTTGGCCAGCGCCACACCGCCAATGACGGCGACCGATGCTGCACACACCACAACTTTGCTTAATAACTCTCGGTGCCAGCGACGATAGTTGACGGGCAACTTCCACAACAACCAGGACGGCAAGACACCCAGGAACACTATATAAGCGAACAACTTCAACGACAGTAGATCACGAACTTCCGTGGCATTGGTTTCAGCGAAGTTGCGAAACATGCCGGCGTCTATCATCACGCCATACTGGCTCATGAAATAAGCCACGCCGGCACTGATCAGAAACAGCGCCGTCAACACCGGTTTCAATACCCGGCGGAAGGTCAGAAACGTCAGTACGATGTTGTACGCCGCAAAGATCATCACCCCGAACGCAATGCGCATGGCGATGCCCTTGCCATCGGCAGTGGTGATCTCGAAGAGGTGTTCCCAGAGTACGAAATTGAATCCGGCCAAAAGAAAGGCGCTGGCAAACAACGTCACCCATTCCGGGCGCACGGCTTTTAACTTGAACATGATGAAGAGGCGATTTCCTGAAAAGAAGCGCCTTCGCCAATTGTGAAAATTTCATTGACTAAGGCGACAAAAACTCTACGCAGAAAACCATCAATATTTTGTGAAAAAGACGCCAACGATTAGTTGGCTCATGAAATAACCATGAAATCTGAAAAGGTGTCAGGCGTGATTCAGTAAAAATTACAGCTCGCACTGGCAGAGGGCTCGGAGGTGTATCGACTTTTTAAATACCCCTCGGGATTTTCTGATTTGCCGGCCCCCGCACCACACCCGCCTAATCGACAGCCTCTGATTCAAAGGTCTGAAGATGGAAAACGTTCGCGCCACTGCCCGCCCCGCTGTCTGGCTGATGCTCGGTATCGTCCTTGTCGCCCTTAATCTGCGCCCCTCAATGGCCGCCGTCGGGCCTTTGCTGTCGGCGATTCGCGGCGATATCCCGTTGAGTTTCAGCCTCGCCTCGCTGCTGACCATGCTGCCGGTGATGGCCATGGGGCTGGCGATGTTTTTCGGGATCGGCATCAGCCAGCGTCTGGGCGAGCGGCGCACGGTGGTGCTGTCGTTGCTGATCATCGGGCTGGCAACGCTGTCGCGGCTGTTTCTCGACTCGGCGGCGCAACTGATCGTCAGCGCCGTGCTTGCCGGGATCGGCATCGCGCTGATTCAGGCGTTGATGCCAGCACTGATCAAGTCGCGTTTTGCCGACAACGTGTCGCTGTGCATGGGTCTGTATGTCACCTCGATCATGGGCGGTGCCGCACTGGCCGCCTCCTTTGCGCCACGGGTGATGCTCTATACCGACAGTTGGCGGGCAGGTCTGGCGATCTGGGCAGTATTGGCGCTGCTCGCGCTGCTGTTCTGGTTGTTGCAAGGCAACGACACAGCGCCAGTCAAAGCCACCAAGGCAAAGAAAGAAACCTTCTTCACCCATTCCCGCGCCTGGCTACTCGCAATCTTCTTCGGTCTCGGGACAGCGTCCTACACCTGCGTACTGGCGTGGCTCGCGCCGTACTACGTGGAAAACGGCTGGAGTGAACAGAATGCCGGTCTGCTGTTGGGTTTTCTGACAGCCATGGAGGTGATTTCCGGCCTGGTGGTTCCCGCTATCGCCAATCGCAGCCGTGACCGACGCTTGGTGTTGGGTGCCCTGCTGGTGCTGATCATTGGCGGTTTCTGCGGCTTGATTCTCAGCCCGCAACATCTGAGCCTGCTTTGGCCGTGCCTGTTGGGTCTGGGGATTGGCGGGTTGTTCCCGATGAGCCTGATCGTCTCTCTCGACCACCTCGACAATCCGCAGCGAGCCGGCGGTCTGACGGCCTTCGTGCAAGGCATCGGCTATCTGATTGCAGGCCTTTCGCCGCTGCTGGCCGGGATGATCCGCGACCAACTGGGCAGCTTCGAATGGGCCTGGTGGTCACTGACGGCGGTGATGGGCGTGATGTTGCTGATCATGCTGCGCTTCGACCCTCGGCATTACGCCCGGCATTTTCGCTGATCGGCCGTTGTGCACGGACTCACCCCTCTAGCTAAAGGCTTCTGGCCATCTTTGCCAGGTTTGATTCGGCACGTCGTATTACTAAAACTTTCTGTCCCACAACTGTCCGTGAAAAATCCTACAGGGCTTTCTCCTGGCACCATCGTTCCGTTACGATCATGCGCACACGTTTGCGCGGATTCAGCGCAAGGAGCACAGCGAGACAGAACGGATGCTGAACAGTAACTTGCTTAGAAAGCTCGACATGCAGGATCTCATGGTGTTTGTGGCCGTGTATGAGCAAAGCAGCGTCACCGATGTGTCGGAGGCGCTGTTTGTCAGTCAGTCCACCGTCAGTTACTGCCTGAAAAAACTGCGTACCAGTTTCGAAGACGAATTGTTCGTCAACACCCGCACCGGCATGCGCCCGACCTACAAGGCCAGCAGCATGTATGGCCATGTACAGAAGATCCTCGAGAGCATCAACCTGTGCCACGCCGGCGCCCCGACCTTTGATCCGATGGCGCAACCGGTGACCTTCAACATCTGCGCACCGGAATACTTCGAGCAACTGATCCTGCCGCGACTGTTGAAGCGTTTCGACTTCGACGATCTGCCGGTGATGGTCAACATGCACAAGTTCGAAACCGACGTGCCGGCTGAAGAACTGCGCGATGGCAGCCTCGACCTGGTGGTCTGCTTCGGCCCCAATTTCCATCGCAGCCATACCGATCTGAAATCCCGGATGCTGCTGGAGGATGATCTGGTCTGCGTCTTCGACAAACGCGCAACGCCGCTGGAGCCGCGCCTCAGCCTGCAAGCTTTCACCGAACGCCGGCATGTGTTCCCGACGCCCTGGACATCCACCACCAACATGGTCGATGGCTGGCTGGCGCGTCAGGCGCAGAAGCGCCAGATTGTCGCCCGCTCCAACAGCTACAGCGCAGCCTTGAAGATGATCACCGGCACCGATTTCATCCTCACCCTGCCCCGGCGGATCCAGCGTTTGCTGACCAATGACGCGGTGTTCAATCACTGCGAAGCACCGAACGGCTTGCCGGGGTTCACCCTCGACATGCAGTGGAGCCACAACGTCGATCAGGATAGCGCCAACCTCTGGCTGCGCGAGCAGGTCATCAAGACCTGCGCAGAGCTGGAAGCGGCTTGATTCCTAAACGCCGATGGCTACTTTGCTGTAGGACTCGCGGTCGATATCGAGCAGTTCCACACTCAACTGCACTTCGACACCGGCCGGCCATTCGCACAGGTCCTGCAACACCGCCAGCAGGCTTTGCGAGAGTTGCTTCTTGATCTCCGGGGAACGACCGCTGAGCAGCGCCAGCCTCACTGCCACAAAGGCCCGCTCGCTCATGGCAGTGCCGACCTTGAAGGTTTCCACTTTGAGCGCACGGCTCTTGATATCGGCCTCTGCCATGAACTGACCGGAACCCACCAGGGTGTTGTTGAGCCGGATCAACGCCACATCGGCGTTCAGTTGCGGCAGGTTGGCGGTGTATTCCATGTGCAGGTGTGGCATCGGGGGACTCCAGTCATTCGGCAGAAAGGTCGTACATATAACACAGCACAGCCCTACTCTCCTGCGGCTTTTTCCGCCCCTGGAGCGGGTAACGCCCGACGCAGTGCCAGGGTTTCCCAGATCGCCACCAGCACCACGGCTGCCGTGGTCAACGCCCCCAGCGCCAACGCGGAAAACCAGTGATTCAATGCCAGCGGCAACAGCAGCGTGAGTGCAATCAGCCCGACCACATGCGACAGCGGTGGAAACGGTCGGTCAGCCATGACCCATTTGAACAGTGCATTACCGAGCAGGAACAACCAAGGTCCGGCAACGATCACGATGATGCCGGCGTCGCTGGCGTGATCCGGATGAACCAGCACCAGTTCGTCGGCCACTGCGCTGACGATCACGCCCGCGACGATCAGTACATGCAGATAGGTGTAGGCAATTCGCGCCTGACGCCCGGGGTCGGTGGAGTGGGCGATGCGATGATGCGCGCGCTCCGCACCGCTGTCGAAGTACACCCACCACATGGCGATGCTGCCCAGCACCGCCACCAGAAAGGCGAGCAATCCATCGCGGCCCGGCGTCAGCTCGGCGAAAGTGGCGCCGGTCACCAGCAACGATTCACCCAGCGCGATGATCACAAACAGCGCACAACGCTCGGCCATGTGGTTGCCTTCGACATTCCAGTCGCTCAGCGACGAGCGCCCCAGCCCCGGCACCCAGAAATACAGCGACGGCGAAATCAGTTCGATCAGCAGCGCCAGCCCCCAGCAGAACAGCCGCTGTTCGCCTTCGACAAACGCCCCGGCGATCCAGAACACCCCGGACAACGTCAGCCACGCGAGGATGCGCTGGAAGTTGCGCGTCATGTTCAATGACTCGCCGCGTACCGCCCAGATCGCGAACAGTGTGCGCCCGACCTGCATGAACACGAACGCAGCCGCGAACATCAGACCGCGCTCGGTGAATGCCTTGGGGATCGAGGAAGAGAGCAGCAAACCGGCGATCATCAGGCCGAACAACCCGAGGCGCACCGGCAGTTTTTCCGGGTCGAGCCAGTTGGTGATCCAGGACGTGAAGATCCATACCCACCACACCGCGACCATCAGCAGCGCCACGTGCACCGCGCCTTGAATCGACAAGTTCGCAAGCAACGTGTGGGACAGCTGAGTCACGGCAAACACGAACACCAGATCGAAAAACAGCTCGACCATGCCGACCTTGCCGCTGTCGAGACTGCCGCGCCCACGCAGCAAACCACGGGTAATGCTCATGGGAGGAGCTCCGCCGAGTTCAGGTGTACTCAGCAAAGCAGCCGGACAACGGGTCGGCAAGTCAGAACGGCGTGTGCGGTCGCTCACTCATGAACTGCTCCAGCCGCGAACGCAGCCAGCGCTCGGCCGGGTCGCTGTCGACATGGCTGAGCCAGACCATCGACAGGTCGAGCGTCGGGGTCTTGAACGGGAACGGTTCCTTGAACAGCAGGCCCGAGGCCGCCATGGCTTCGGCGGTGTAATCCGGCAGGCTGGCGATCAGGTCGGTGCCGGCCAGCAGCGCCGGCAACGAACTGTACTGCGGCACCGACAGCACCACCTGACGGGTGCGACCGATGTCCGCCAGCCACTCATCGGCGTAGCCACTGACATTGGCCGTATGGGAAACCAGCACATGGGGCCTTGCGCAATATTCATCGAGGGTCAGCGGTGTGGCGGACTTGTCGGCGCGCAGGATGCTCGGCTGGATATGCCGCAGCAATTTGCGTTTGGCGTTGGCCGGCAGACCACGGGTCTGGCTGATGCCAACAGTGATGTCGCCGGCGGCCAGCAGGTCGGGAATACGCCAGTAATCGACATGCTGGACCACGAACACCACGTTCGGTGCCTCCTGGCGCAAGGCGCGTAACAGCGGCGGCAGCAGACCGAATTCGACATCGTCCGACAGACCGATGCGAAAGGTCATGGTGCTGACGGCGGGATCGAAATCACGGGTCAGGCTCAGCGCCACCGACAACGAGTCCAGTGCGGGTTTCAGATGGCGATAGATGTCTTCGGCGCGGGCCGTCGGCTCCATGCGGTGACCGACGCGGATGAACAGCGGATCGTTGAGCATGGTGCGCAGGCGATTGAGCGCCGAACTGATGGTTGGCTGGCCGAGAAACAGTTTCTCGGCGACCCGGGTCACGTTGCGTTCGAGCATCAAGGTTTCGAACACCACCATCAGGTTGATGTCGGCCTTGCGAAGTTCATTGCGGTTCATCCATCGCCCCCCATCCCCAGATTGCGGGCAGTGTAGAAAGCCCCGTCGCTATCGTCTATGCGCCCATGGATCAGTTGACGGTCAGCGTCTTCAACCCCATGGCCAGTTGCCGGGGATCCTTGCTCATTCCCAGTTCTTGAGGGCTGATGGCGTCGGCGAACTGCAGCTGCAGCCGCAGCAGCCCCTCTTCCCTGATGCGTTGACGGATTACCGGGGTCAACGTCAATTCGAGTGTGTTGCCATCGGGTTTGTCCAGCGTGGTGCTCAATGCTTCCAGGCCATTGAGCTTGACCACAACCCCCTGCCGGGCATGGGACGGTGCGAGGAACGCGGTAGTCTCAAGCCGCAAGGAGCGAGCCGACTCCGGGATCCGGAACACGAGTTCAGCTTCAGGGCCACTGGACCAGACGCCCCAAGGTTCCGGCACCGACCAGCCACGCGCCAGAAACCCGTAGCCGGCAGCACCGAAGCCGAACGGCGTCTTCTGACCGGACGGTATTTCAGGAATCAGTTGTTGCGGTGCCTTTTCAACAGACGCTTGCAGACATTTGCCACACTGTTTCCAGCCTGGCGCCAGCACCGTGAAGCCGTCGATTCGGGTCAGCAGGTCGGTTCGGGAATCAATGCTCGTCACCGCTCGCAACAGCGCCTGGTCACTGAGCAAGTACAGCGAATCGGCCTCGTACTTTCCTGAATTCAACATTTCGGACGTATGCTCATCCAGGCGACGCCACTGATCGCTGCCGATTCGCCCGAGGTAAATCGCATCCGTCGACAACCCATGACGTGCCGCAAAAGCAGCGATATTGAACCATTGCGCAGAATAGTTTTGCGGGAAGATCCAGCGGACCTTTGGATAATGTGCAGCCGCACTTTGCCAGAACGGATCAACAAAAGGCGTGGCCCATTGAGCGGCCGGCTCCGCCATCAACTGCTTGCGCCCGACAGCCCATCCGCTACGCGTGTCGGTCACCTGAACCACGAGTGTCAACGCCAGGAGGCAACCTGCCGTGCGCACCTTGTTGGCTCGAATCACCAGAAAGAGGATGAGCAGAATGGTGGCATAGTAAACCGGCCAGAACATTCGCCCTGACGCCCGAAAAACACTGGCGATCGCGATGATTTTTTCCGGCAGCGGGTAGGAAAAGGTCAACGATCCCAGCGCAATGTTGTTGGAGACCGAGAACATCATCAGCCCGAACAAGGCGACCAGCAAAAATGCATACCGACGCAAACGCAGACCCAATCCGGTCTGCCCTTGCAGCCAGCCTGTCAGACCGCAAATGGCCAACAGCACGAGCCCGAGCCCCAGATAGTTGAAACCTTCCAGATCCCCCACCGCACTCGAGAGATCTTTCAGTACGTAGGACCAGCCATTGGCATTGAACAGGGTCAGGACATTGGCACGGTACATACCAAAACCATCGGCTGCCGTGTCAGATCCGCTTACTGAAAAATAACCGGCTTGCCAGCAACAGAAACTGACCAGAGCAAACAGCATAACCAGCTCGACCGCCGCGTTGCGCAGGGTCAATTTGCTTTTGAAGACACGGGCAGCAAGATCCGCCAGCCAGATAAGCGCCACCATCGCCAGCAAATAGGCGTGAATCAGCGCGGTACATCCCAGCAACGCACCCCAGGCCAGACGCCGGCGCTCATCTCCCGGGCGTAGCGCCAGGTACAGCGCCGCCAGGATCACGAAGTGCCCGGCCAGCGACAGATGCACCGGAATACGCATGATCATCGGCGGTGCAAACAGAAACAGCGCAGCGCCCAATGCGCGCAAGGTCACGTTTGGCGTGATCAGCCCCAACAGTTTCCAGGCGAACCAGGACTGCAGCATGAAACAGCCGAGAAACCATAGCCCGAAATACTGGAACGTTTCAGGCAACAGCCCGGCAAAAGGCTTGAAGAGGAGCGCCAACAACGGATTGGAGTCGGAGAAGATCAGGCCATTGCCCAACTCCAGCCCATAGGTCGGGTTCAGACCCAGCGGAAAGGTCCAGGGCGATTGGCGAAAGAACACCCACCCCAGGTAATGGGTTGCAGGATCCCCCTGCCCCAGCCAGGCAATGTTTTGCGGATTGAGCGCACGGGGCCCGACCACGATGAAAAAGGCCAGAATGCCGATGATCAACGGCAACAGAGTGACAGCCAGGCGCTTTGCCGAATCCTTCATCGATACGTCCAGAAGTTGTGCAGTACAAAAGTGAATGCCGGAATGGTCAACGCGACGGCCACGATGCCCAGCAGATAGTGCAGACCGGCCACCTGGGCAGCCCAGGCCACGAACATCGCCAACACGAATCCTCCCGCCGAGACCATCAGGAAGCGCAGCAGGGTCTTGCCATGCAACCTTGCGGAAAAACTCCAAGTGGTATTGATCACGTAGGACACCACCGTCGCCACGACAAATGCCACACCGTTGGCCAGCGGAGGTTGAGGGCTCACGAAGTTGATGAACAACACCGCCACCAGCGCATGCAGGGCCGTGACAAACAACCCTGTCACGGCAAAGCGCAAACCACGTTGGATCAGTGCGGACCGTTGCGTTGCCATCATGGTTTGCGCGCCAGCACGAAGACACTCAAGCCGGCGAGGCGGTTCATGCCCATCAAGGGCAGTTCGAGGCTGCACAGGGTTTTCAGCAGCGTATTGACCAGCGGGTGATGTTTTTTCAGTTGCGAACGAGGTGCCGAACCGCGTGGACCACCGGGCATCAGGCGCGACGCAACGGCAATCGGGAACACTGCTCCGAAATAGTAGGCGCCCCGCTCGACCGTCAATCCGGCCTTTTGGATCAGGGTTTCGAATTGCCCGAGGGTGTAACGGCGTTTGTGTTCGAGGAAGTCATCGTGCCCGCTCCACATGAACTGAAACGCCGGCACTGTCATCAGGAACCGACTGCCGGACGGCACTTTGTCGACGTAGGATTTGAGCAGCCCGAGATCATCATCGACGTGCTCCAGCACATCCATCAGCAGCACCAGATCAGCGTCCACGGTATCGATCGAGCGGCGGTAATACACCGGTTTGCCGGCGGTGGTGGCGCTGGAGTCGGCCGGATAGCTGATGTCCACGCACCACGCCTCACGCGCCGCCGTGTGGGTCAATAAATGATGGGAAAAGAACCCTGAACCGGCACCCACATCGAGAATCCGCTTGATGGGTGCTTCCCCCAGCAATCGGCGGGTCGCCGCTGCTTTGGAGCAGTAATACCAATGCTCGCCGATGCTGTCGCCGAGGATGTCGGTTTCCTTGAGATCCATGCTTCAGTCCTTGGATTCGTAAATGCGGCGCACCAGGAAAACCGGCCGGCGCTTCGCTTCGATATAAGTGCGGCCCAGGTATTCACCCAGCACGCCGATGCCGATCAATTGCAAGCCGCCGAGGAATGTCACGGCGACCATCAGCGATGCGTAGCCGGGCAAATCGACGCCGTGCATCAGCGTGCGGACCACGATGAACATGGCAAAAGCAAACGACACCAGGGACACCAGCGCCCCCAGGTACGTCCAGATCCGCAATGGCTCGGTGCTGAAACTGGTGATGCCTTCGAGCGCGAAATTCCACAGCCGCCAGCCATTGAACTTGCTGTGCCCCGCCGCCCGCTCCGGGCGCTCGTATTCGACCTGGGTGGTGCGAAACCCGACCCAGGCAAACAGGCCTTTCATGAAGCGCCGCGACTCCGGCAGCGTCAGCAGCGCGTCCACCACGCAGCGATCCATCAGCCGAAAATCGCCGACGTTTTCCGGCAATGTCTGATCGGCGATTTTGTTGTGCAGGCGGTAGAACCAACTGGCAGACGTCTGTTTTGCCCAGGAATCGCTGCGACGACTGAGGCGATGCCCCAGCACCACTTCATAACCTTCACGCCAACGCTCGATCATTTGCAGAATGACCTCGGGCGGATCCTGCAGATCGACATCGATCGGCACCACGATCTGCCCGGTGGCAATCTGCAAACCGGCGGAAAGCGCTGCCTCCTTGCCGAAGTTGCGGCTCAGATCGACGATACGGATGCGCGCATCGTTCTGTTGGCAGTGCAGCAGCCGTTCCAGCGTCGTATCGGTGCTGCCGTCGTTGACGAACACCAGTTCGAGGCGGATCTGTTCCTCTCGCTCGAACACCTGACGAATGCGCAGGAGAAAGCCGTCGAGGCTGTCCTCTTCATTGAATACGGGCACCACCAGCGACAAGGTCACCGGGCCCGCGTGTTGCGTTCCGTGCGAATGGGTCAATGGAGTGCTCTTTTCTTATAGTGTTTGTCGGTCGCCGAACGAAATTCGACGCCATGAGCCGCACCGTATTAAGCAGCACCACTGAAGGTCATGCAAGGGTGAAAAAAGGACGTACTCGCCAATCAAAAGGCCGATCCCGACGCTCTGCCCCGCATGTCGCAGAAACATTAGCCAACGATTGGAAACACATCCCCGATAGCCAAATGACAAGGCTCCGCTAGGCTTGCGACCATGCGCCAAACAGGTTGTCGCAATATCCCATCGCATGGAGCGAACTGAATGTATTTCGAGATTTACAGGCAATCCAAGGGCACCCCAAGCACCGGCAAGGGCCAATGGCGCTGGCGCCTGCGGGCGGGAAACCATGAGACGGTTGCCAGTGGAGAGTCGTATGTGAACAAGGCGGATTGTCTGCACGTGATCGAGTTGATCAAGGGTGTGCAGGGGGATACGCCGGTCAAGGAGATTTGAGGGCTGGCTGACAACCCTGCAGAAACGAAAAAGCCCCACGGATTTTCATCTGCGGGGCCTTTGCGATACTGACGCGGACACCTGTCTTCAGAATTTTTCGGGGATGTGCCGGAAGGGATAATCCGACTCCTTGTAGCCCCCGGGCTTCTGCCGCTTGGGTAACTCAACCTTCTCGCGCGAGACACTCTTGTACGGAATGCGGCTGAGGAGATCGGAGATGATGTTCAGGCGCGCTCGCCGTTTGTCGTTCGAATCGGCCACCAGCCATGGCGCATATTCGGTATCGGTTGCCTTGATCATGTCGTCACGCGCCCGCGAATAGTCATACCAGCGGCTGTACGACTTGAGATCCATGGGAGACAGTTTCCAGATCTTTCGACCGTCCTTGATACGTTCCTCCAGCCGGCGCGTCTGTTCTTCCTGACTGACGTTCAACCAGTACTTGAGCAGAATCACCCCGGAATCGACGATGGCATGCTCCACCAGAGGCACTGTCTTGAGAAATTTTTCGACCTGATCCTCGGTACAGAACCCCATCACCCGCTCGACACCGGCGCGGTTGTACCAACTGCGATCGAAGATCACCACCTCACCGGCTGCCGGCAGATAAGGCAGGTAACGCTGCAGATACATCTGGCTCTTCTCACGCTCGCTCGGGGCCGGTAATGCAACCACCCGAAAGACCCGCGGGCTGACCCGATCAGTGAGCGCCTTGATCGTCCCCCCCTTCCCCGCCCCGTCACGCCCCTCGAAAATCACACAAACCTTGATGCCCTCGGCCCTCACCCACTCCTGAAGTTTGACGAGTTCAACGTGCAGTCGACGCAACTCGGCCAGATAGTCTTTGCTCGACAGCTTCGGACGATCTGCGGGGGTGTCTTTTGGCGAGTCTTTCTTCTTTCCCTTTGCCATGACCGAACCTCATGCATTGAAGGGGGGACCGCCGGATGGCTGGCGGCCCAGGACCTGGAATGCAGGAGTTTAGTCAGTTAATGCGGAATGTGAGCGGCCTGGATACGTTGGAGCATTGCGCTCCGTACGTGGGTGCAGGGTTGCCTGATCAGAAACGAAAAAACCCCGTAGCTTCTCAGCTACGGGGCTTTTTCCATGTATGGCGGAGAGATAGGGATTCGAACCCTAGGTACCGGTGAAGGTACAACGGATTTCGAATCCGTCCCATTCGGCCACTCTGGCATCTCTCCAACGGCGCGCATCATAACAACACTTTCGTTGAATGGGAAACCCCTAAACGAAATTTTTTCCGTGCTATCAGATGCTTGCGTCGATTAAAGCGGTACGCCCAGACGGTTGGCGACTTCTTCGTAGGCTTCGATGACGTCACCGAGGCCCTGACGGAAGCGGTCCTTGTCCATCTTCTTCTTGGTGTCCTTGTCCCACAGACGGCAGCCGTCCGGGCTGAACTCGTCGCCCAGGACGATAGAGCCGTCGCTGAACACGCCGAATTCAAGCTTGAAGTCCACCAGCAGGAGGCCAGCGTCGTCGAACAGCTTGCTCAGGACTTCGTTGACCTTGAGCGACAGTTCTTTCATGCGCGCCAGTTGCTCGGCGGTGCCCCAGCCGAATGCCACGACGTGGGATTCGTTGATGAACGGGTCGCCCTTGGCGTCGTCCTTCAGGAACAGTTCGAAGGTGTAAGGGTTGAGCTTCATGCCCTCCTCGACGCCCAGGCGCTTGACCAGGCTGCCGGCGGCGTAGTTACGCACGACGCACTCGACCGGGATCATGTCCAGCTTCTTCACCAGGCATTCGTTGTCGCCCAGCAGCTTGTCGAATTGGGTCGGAATGCCGGCCGCTTCGAGCTTCTGCATGATGAAGGCGTTGAACTTGTTGTTCACCATGCCTTTGCGGTCGAGCTGCTCGATGCGCTTGCCGTCGAACGCCGAAGTGTCGTTGCGAAACAGCAGGATCAAGCGGTCAGCGTCGTCGGTCTTGTAAACCGATTTGGCTTTGCCGCGGTAGAGTTCTTCACGTTTTTCCATGATGGGCTCCGCTTGCTAAGTAGATGGGCTAGGCGATGTGGCGCCAGTCGAGCCCTGAATCTTGATCGGCCAGTTGCAGCCAGTCCGGGTCGCACCCGAGGGTGTCGACAAAACATTGCCGGGCCAGCTGCGGCAGGTTGTTCTTGCTGCTCAGATGGGCCAGGACCAGGTGTTGCAGGCCTTGCCAGCCCAACTCGGCCACCAGGAATGCCGCCTGATGGTTGTTCAAATGTCCCAGCTCGCCGCCCACCCGTTGCTTGAGAAAGTACGGGTAATGACCACGGGCCAGCATGTCGCGACAATGATTGGACTCGATCATCAACGCATCGAGGTCCCGATAACCGTCCAGCACCCGCTCGCAGTATGAACCCAGATCGGTCAACAGGCCGAAGCGCCGCTCACCGTCGCTGAACACATACTGGGTCGGCTCCTGCGCATCATGGGCCACGGCAATGACCCCGATGTTCAGTGCACCGATCTGCAGTTGCTCGCCGCCGGCCACGAAGCCTGCGGGTTCAATCGGTTTGCGCATCCCGCGCAGTGTGCCGCGACTGAGGTAGACCGGCAGATTGTAGCGCCGAGACAGCAAACCCACGCCATGCACGTGGTCGGCATGTTCGTGGGTCACGAGTATCGCGCTCAGTTGCGCCGGGTTCACACCCAGGCGCAACAGGCGTTTTTCGGTTTCCCGCAGGGAAAAACCACAATCCACCAGCACATACGTATCAGCACTGGCGATCAGCGTGCCGTTCCCTTGGCTACCGCTGCCGAGAACGGCAAAACGCATTGGATCAGCCCAGGTTGTCCTGAATCACGCTCAACACTTTGCGGGCCACATCGGCCGGGGCAACGGTGTTGATGTTTTTCTCGACGGTGACCTGAACGTTGTCGCCAACCTTGCTCAGGCGAACCTGATAACGCTCGGCACGGGCTTCAACTTCTTCCTTGGTCGGCGCACTGCCGAACAGGCTGCTGAAGAAACCAGGCTTCTCGTCTTTCTTCTCGGCCTTTTCGGCCAGGTTGATGTAGTACAGGCCCAGGCTGCGGTTGATGTCTTCAACGCGCCACTGACCTTGCTCCAGCGCACGACCGACGCTCGACCAGGCACGGTCCAGATCCGAACCGACGTTCAATACCGGGTTGCCGCTGCCGTCTTCGCTGAGGCTGACACGGCTAGGAGTATCAAAATCACGCGAAGCCAGCATCGACACCGAACCACCCTTCTCGGAAGTACGGCTCATGCTCGCGAGCATGTCGTCGACCAAGGCAGCGTCCAGACCAGTGTTGACCGAACGGTTGGTGAAATCGACATTGGCGGTGCTGCCCGCAGGACGCTCGGCGCTGACCACGTAGATTTCACTGGTATTGCGCTGCACGCCCGGCTCGATGCGTACCCGCACGCGGGTTTCGCTGTCGGCGGCGACGCCGGCGGCACTCAGGCGCTTGGCCATGGCGGCGGACAGTTCGTCGGAATGCTGCCAGGTGGTGGTGAATTCGCCGGTTTGCGGACGCTGTTCATCCAGACGGAAACCGTTGTCCTGGAAGAACTGCACAGCCACTGGCCAGACTTCGGCCGGTGGATGCTGGCCCATGACCCAGCGCGAATCACCGCTCTTCTGCAGCGAGTAGTCGCTGGCGTCAGCGATCGCCGACAGCGGTTGAGGACGCGGTACCACATATTCGCCGGTGGCGGTGTCGTCGGCTACGTTACGCGGGATCGGCAGCAGCGGATCCAGGCGCTTGGAGGTGCTGACACCTTCTGGCAGTTGCATCGGTGCAGTCTGTTTCGCTTCCAGGTAGTCGCTACCACGGTCACGGAAATAACCTTCCGGGCCCCAGATCCATCCGCAGCCACTGGTGCTGGAGATAATCAAGGCAAGTGCGGAAAGTCCGGCCATTCGCTTCATGCGTTGTACTTCCTCAATTAAACCAGGACGCTGCACTGGCGCAGGGCCGAGCGCAACGTTTCATGACAAGGAGCGCTCAGCCAGGTCAGCGGCAGGCGGATGCCTTCGTGCATCAGGCCCATTTCGACCAAAGCCCATTTCACCGGAATCGGGTTGGCTTCGATGAACAGGTCCTTGTGCAGCGGCATCAGTTTTTCGTTGATGGCCCGTGCGGTCTCGGCGTCGCCCTTGAGCGCGGCCTCGCACAGGTCGGCCATTTCGCGCGGAGCGACGTTGGCGGTGACGGAGATGTTGCCTTTGCCGCCCAGCAGGATCAGCTCGACGGCGGTCGGATCATCGCCGGACAGCACGATGAAGTCTTTGCTCACGCCGTCGAGGATAGCTTTGGCACGCTTCAGGTCGCCGGTGGCTTCCTTGATACCGATGATGTTCGGCACAGTGGACAGTCGGATCACGGTCTCGGCCTGCATGTCGCAGGAAGTGCGGCCAGGGACGTTGTAGAGGATCTGCGGGATGTCGACCGCTTCGGCAATGTGTTTGAAGTGCTGGTACAGGCCTTCCTGGGTCGGCTTGTTGTAGTACGGGACTACCAGCAGGCAGGCATCGGCGCCGGCCGCCTTGGCGTTGCGGGTCAGCTCGACGGCTTCACGGGTCGAATTGGCGCCGGTGCCGGCGATGACCGGAATGCGACCTGCCACCTGTTTGACCACGGCTTTGATGACGGCAATGTGTTCTTCTACATCAAGGGTTGCCGACTCGCCGGTTGTACCGACCGCGACAATGGCATGGGTGCCGTTCTTGAGATGGAAGTCCACGAGTTTGCTGAGGCTGTCCCAGTCTAGACGCCCTTGTGCATCCATGGGTGTGACCAGTGCCACCATACTGCCCGCAATCATGAAACCGCTCCTGCCGGAAAAAGAGAGCGGTAATGGTACTGGCGCCAAGATGCTTGCACAAGCGAAGTACTGCGCCGCCATTCCCCTTGGCGCCGCTTTTCGCTACCCTTCAGACTTTGATCGGTACTGATCAGCTTGTACGCCGGGTTCCAGCCCCCCGTTTCGGCCTCCCAGGCCCCGTTCCAGTGTCGCCGCCATACGCTTCATTATTAATGGAGCCGCAGCGATACACGAATCGGGCCTTCCGGACAGGTATGTCCCGGCACTCAAAGCCCTCACCCTACCGACCGCTCATCGCTTTAGGAATGCTGCATGTCCACCCCCACAGTTCGCGAACAATTCCTTGTCATCAGTGCCCTCGGCGCCAATCCCATGGAGCTGACCAACGTCCTGTGCCGCGCCAGCCATGAAAACCGCTGCGCGGTCGTCACTTCACGCCTGACCCGTCACGGCGAGTGCAGCGCGCTGATCCTCGAGATCTCCGGCAGCTGGGACGCCCTGGCGCGCCTGGAAGGCAGCCTGCCGGGGCTGGCCAAGAAGCATGCGTTCACCGTTAACGTCGTGCGCAGCGCCGCCCTTGAAAACCGTCCTCAGGCCCTGCCGTACGTGGCTTACGTGTCCTCGGCCTACCGCCCGGACATCATCAACGAACTGTGCCAGTTCTTCATGGATCACAACGTCGAGCTGGAAAACCTGACCTGCGACACCTATCAGGCTCCACAGACCGGCGGCACCATGCTCAACGCCACGTTCACCGTGACACTGCCGGCCGGCACTCAGATCAGTTGGCTGCGCGACCAGTTCCTGGACTTCGCCGATGCCATGAACCTGGACGCACTGATCGAACCGTGGCGCCCACAAAACCCAATGTAAGGAAGCTTTCATGGCCGTAGCTATCGATCAACCGGTTGCCGATTTCGAAGCGCCTGCCACCAGCGGGCAGACCGTCAGCCTGTCGGCCCTCAAGGGCAAGCAAGTGGTGATCTACTTCTATCCGAAGGACAGCACCCCGGGCTGCACCACCGAAGGTCAGGGTTTCCGTGATCAGTACGCGGCATTCAAGGCTGCCAACACGGAAATCTTCGGTATCTCCCGCGACAGCCTGAAGTCCCACGAGAACTTCAAGTGCAAGCAGGAGTTTCCGTTCGAGCTGATCAGCGACAAGGACGAAGCCGTCTGCCAGCTGTTCGACGTGATCAAGTTGAAAAAGCTCTACGGCAAGGAATATCTGGGCGTGGATCGCAGCACATTCCTGATCGACAAGAATGGCGTACTGCGCCAGGAATGGCGCGGCGTGAAGGTGCCGGGCCACGTGGATGCGGTGCTGGCCGCTGCTCAGGCGCTGAACAAGGCCTGATCCTTTCGGCGCCCTTGGGGGGCGCCGAATCGCTTTCAGAGCAGTGGCGCCACCACCGGCTCCTTGCGCGGCCAGGCATCAAGCACTGCCTTGAACAGCGTCGCCAGAGGAATCGCGAAGAACACACCCCAGAAGCCCCACAACCCGCCGAACAACAGCACCGCGCAGATGATCGCCACCGGGTGCAGATTGACCGCTTCGGAAAACAGCAACGGCACCAGCACGTTGCCATCCAGGGTCTGGATGATCCCGTAGACCGCCATCAGATAGATGAATTGATCGCTCCAGCCCCACTGAAACAGTGCAATCAGCATCACCGGCACAGTCACCACCACCGCCCCGACATACGGTACCACCACCGAAACGCCCACCAGCAACGCCAGCAGCGCCGCGTAGTTCAGCCCGAGGGCGACGAAGGCGATGTAGGTCACCCCGCCACAGATCACGATCTCGATGACCTTGCCGCGAATGTAGTTGGCGATCTGCCGGTTCATTTCCTCGGCAACCCGGGTGATCAGGGCCCGCTCGCGTGGCAAATAGCCGCGCACCCACTCGCCGATCATCACCCGATCCTTGAGGAAGAAGAACACCAGGATCGGCACCAGGACCAGGTAGATCATGATGTTCACCAGCAGTGGCAGGCTCGACAGCGAGAATGTCAGTGCCCACTGGCCGAACTTTCCGATCTCGCCACGCGCCGCTTCAATGGCTTGCAACACCTGCTCGTCTGACACCAGATGCGGATAGCGCTCCGGCAGCAGCAACAGCAGCGATTGCCACTTGGCAAGCATGCCCGGTAGCTCGTTGAACAGGGTGATCAATTGATGCCAGAGCAGCGGCAGTACAACGACGATGAACAGCATCAGCACACCCATGAACAGCGCAAACACCAGACCCACCGCTGCGCCACCGGGCATTCGCAGGCGCTCCAAGGTGACCACCAGCCCCTGCATCAGGTACGCCAGCACCATCCCCGCCAGCACGGGCGCGAGCATTCCACCGAGGGTAAGCACGGCGGTGAAGGCGAGAAACAACAGCACTGCCAGCACCACGGCTTCCTCATCGGAAAAGTAGCGCTGAATCCAGTCGCGTAACACTTTGAACATCAATAATCCTTAGGTCTTTTACGCTGTCGATTTCAGGCTTTTTTCAACCAGTATCGGTAGACGCCCGACTCGTCTTCTTCGTGCAGCAGCGTATGACCGGCCAACCGGGCAAAGGTGCGAAAGTCGCGTTGTGAGCCGGCATCAGTGGCGATCACCTTGAGTACCGCGCCGCTGGGCAGCTTGTTCAATTCCATCTTGGCCTTGAGCAACGGCAACGGGCAATTCAGGCCGCTGGCGTCCAGTTCACAGTCATGGGCTACAGCGTCGGTCATGCGTTACTCCGGATCAGGTGGTCAGACTGCCTAGAATATCTGGTCGCAAGCCCGGTGTCCGGCTACAGTAAGGTCTTTGTCGACTAAGGCTTTGTGCATGACATTTTTGCGCCCTACCCTGCTGACGCTCGCTTGCCTGCTCGCCTCACCGGGCTTCGCCGACGACCTGCCGTCACTCGGTGACGCCAGCTCTGCCATCGTCTCGCCACAACAGGAATACCAACTGGGCCGCGCCTGGCTGGCGCTGCTGCGCAGTCAGGTTTCACAGCTCAACGATCCACAACTCAAGGACTACGTCGAATCCAGCGTCTATAAACTGGTGGAAACCAGCCAGGTCAACGACCGACGCCTGGAATTCATCCTGATCAACAGCCCGCAGCTCAACGCCTTCGCGGCACCGGGCGGAATTGTCGGGGTCAACGGCGGCCTGTTCCTCAATGCCCAGACCGAAGGCGAATATGCCTCGGTACTGGCTCACGAACTGGCTCACTTGTCCCAGCGCCACTTTGCTCGTGGTGTCGAGGCTTCGCAGCGGATGCAGGTGCCGATGATGGCCGCGCTGCTGGCCGGGATCGTCATTGCGGCCGCCGGTGGCGGCGAGGCCGGGATCGCGACCATCGCCGGCACCCAGGCCGCAGCGATCCAGTCGCAACGGACCTTCTCGCGTCAGAACGAACAGGAAGCGGACCGCATCGGTATCCTCAACCTGGAGAAGGCCGGTTACGACCCGCGCTCCATGCCGACCATGTTCGAGCGCTTGATGCGCCAATACCGCTACGACGCCAAGCCGCCGGAATTCCTGCTGACTCACCCGGTGACCGAGTCGCGGATCGCCGACACCCGCAACCGTGCCGAACAAGCCAAGCCCGGCGGCATTGAAGACAGCATGCGCTATCAACTGATCCGCGCACGGGTGCAACTGATCTATGAGGAAACCCCTGGATTGGGCGCCAAGCGCTTCCGGGCACAGCTTGATGAGAACCCGAAAAACGACGTAGCCCGTTACGGCCTGGCGATCGCCCAGATCAAGGGCGGCCAGTTGAATGAGGCGCGGGAAAACCTGAAACAACTGCTGGAGAAATCGCCGAACGAGATTATCTACAACCTCGCGCAAGTCGATCTGGATATCACCAACAATCGTCTTGCGGAGGCGCAGTCGCGTGTCGACCGCATGCTGACACAGTATCCGGGCAACTACCCGTTGAACCAGGTGCGAGTCGATCTGTTACTGAAGCAGAACCGTACCGCTGATGCGGAAAAAGCCCTGGAAGGCTTGTTGAAATCACGCCCGAACGATCCGGACGTCTGGTATCAAGTGGCTGAAACGCGCGGCCTGTCAGGCAATATCATCGGCCTGCATCAAGCTCGAGCCGAGTACTTCGCGCTGGTTGGTGACTATCGCCAGGCCATCCAGCAACTGGACTTCGCCAAACGCAAGGCCGGCAGCAACTTCCCGCTATCGTCGCGCATCGATGCACGTCAACGCGAGCTGATGGAGCAGGAACGGATGATCAAGGACATGATGGGATAAGCCTGACCCGAGGCAAATGCCGGACACAAAAAAACCGCCTCTTTCGAGGCGGTTTCTTTTTACTCAACCGCTATTGAATCATTCAGCCAGCTTGAACGTGATGAAGCTGGCACGACCCTGACGCAGAACCCGCATCGACACGGAGCGATTCTTCGGCAGCGCCTTGGCGATCTCGGAGAACTCCTTGGCCGAACCAATGGCCTGGTTGTTCAGGTGAGTGATGATATCGCCTGGCTGCAGGCCGATCAGGGCAGCAGGACCGTCCTGCACTTCCTTGATCACCACGCCACCCTTGAGGTCGTAGGTTTTCTTCTGCTCGGCAGACAGTTCAGCGACCGAAACACCCAGGCGATTGCTGTTGGTTTCGACACCGGATTTCGGCAGGGCATCCAGCTCCTTGTCTTCGTCAGGAATCGCGCCGACGGTCAGCTCGACATTCTTGCGCTTGCCTTCACGAATCACTTCCAGATTGGCCTTGGCGCCAGCCTTCAGCGCGCCGACCAGATGAGGAAGATCAGCAGACATGACGATCGGTTGACCGTTCATGCTCAGGATCACGTCGCCCACTTGCAGGCCGCCCTTGGCTGCAGGACCGTCATCCTGGATCTGCGCCACCAGCGCACCGGCCGGTTTTTCCAGACCGAACGACTCGGCCAGATCCTTGTTCACTTCCTGAATGACCACACCCAGCCAGCCGCGGCTGACTTTGCCACCACTTTTCAGCTGGTTGGATACGTCCATGGCAACGTCGATCGGGATGGCGAACGAAACACCCATGAAGCCACCGGAGCGGGTGTAGATTTGCGAGTTGATCCCCACCACTTCACCGTTCAGATTGAACAGCGGACCACCGGAGTTGCCCGGGTTGATCGGCACGTCGGTCTGAATGAACGGCACATAGTTTTCGTTTGGCAGGCTGCGGCCAACGGCGCTGACGATGCCTTGGGTCACCGTGTGATCGAAGCCAAACGGTGAGCCGATCGCCACGACCCACTGACCGGCCTTCAGATCCTGGGACTTGCCGAGTTTCAGTACCGGCAGATCCTTGCCTTCGATCTTCAGCAGAGCCACGTCGGAGCGCGGGTCGGTGCCGATCAGCTTGGCTTTCATTTCACTACGATCGGCCAGACGTACGAGAATTTCGTCAGCATCGGCAATCACGTGGTTGTTGGTCAGGATGTAGCCATCCGGCGAAATGATGAAGCCCGAACCCAACGATTGCGCCTCACGCTGGCGATCACCCCGCGGAGAACGCTGTTGCGGCGGCATGCCACGTTCGAAGAACTCGCGCAGCATCGGCGGCAAGCCTTCCAGATCAGGCATCTGCTGGTTCACTTTGCGATCCGGCAGCTTTTGCGTAGTACTGATGTTCACCACCGCAGGTGAGGCCTGTTCGACCAGTTGGGTGAAATCCGGCAGATTGGCCGGACTGGCCGCTTCAGCCGCATTAGCTGCAGGTACAGCCTGACCGAGCACCAGCACGGCGGTGATGATGGAGAGATAAGACTTCAAGCTTGGTATCGACATACAGCTCCCGTTACGACGAGCAGGGTTAAGCGATATGGAGCAAGGAACACCGGAAACCACAGGCCGGCATTTTTGTTCCGGGAACAACAAACAAGGCCAGAGCCGAGAGGCTCTGACCTATAAAAAATTTTCGGGTTATTTGCAAATGAAAATGCTCAGCAAACATTTCACGTCTCGATGACGAGGTGGAAACAGCTGGAATCAGCTCACTGCTTGCTGGTTGCAGCGCCATCATTGCGTATCGACAAGGCAATCCGCTCAGCGGTGCCGATTGGAATCTCGCCGACAACCGTTACCATCACCTCACCTTGAGGCGTGGTCAAACGACGGGATACGGCAACGGTAGGGCCCAACTGAGTCCGGGTATCGGTGACGGTTGCACCGTTAAGCGGCTCGAGGAACACAGAGAAACGCGCCAGACCATCGTCATACAGCAGGCTGTTGACCTGCGTCTTGGTCTCGGGATCCTTGTGCGAGGAACTGCTGGTGAGCTCAAAACCCGGAGGCAGCCAGTCGGAGCGCCAGACCTGCGCGGTCTTGACGGCAGAAGCCTTGTCGCCTTCAAGGTTTACAGGCTTGCAATCGGAAGCGGCTTGAAGATCTTTGTCGGACGGAACCTCAGAGGTCTCCAGCCGAGTGAACTGGAACCGCTCAAGCAACTGCCCGTTATCGTTGAGCAACAACGACTTGAGCGGCAACCCCGTTTCCTTGTCCAGATGCAGTTCGAATCCGTAGCGATGCTGATCGCGTGGCGTCAGCGAGACAATCACCGCTTCACGCCCGGCCACACGCGACTTGCCAATGACGGCAAGGTCATACCAATTCTTCAGCTTTTGAGGATCAAGAGGACGAGCAGCAGAGTTGGGAGAGTCCCCCAGCCCCGCAATCAGGGTGCCGCTGACGCATTGAGTATGCCCATCAACGCGCACGACTTCCTGAGCCGATCCGTCGAGCTGAAGCAAACGCTCGCGGATCTGACCATTCTGGACACGATGCCAGATGTTATGGGTAGAAAAACTACCATTACGCTCGTAAACGAATGTGCCGTGAAAGCTTTGCTGCTGCTCGGCCTGGCCCAGACGGGTCAGCCAGTCCTGGGCCTCGTCGGCGTGGGCTGGAACAATGAACCAGCCACTGAGCAGAAGCGAAAGTAGAGGTATGGCGCGCATGATCCTCCTTAACGGTTTTCCAGACTTGCTGCACGCGCGTAAGGCAAGGCGCTTTCAGTACCTTTCAGGGCAGCTTGTTGAGCGTGTTGGCGCAGGTAACCTGGCAGACGTTGATCGTGCCAGCCTGGCTGACCTTGCAGCACACCATTGGCCATAGGACCGGTGGCTTCCGAACTCTCATTGTAGCCTGCCAATACCGCAGGACCTTTCACTTGAGGAACGGCCAATGCAGGCTGATTGGATTGCTGCGCCAGTTCAACACCGGCAATTTCGTCGTGGTTATACAGACGAACACCCGCCAGAACGGCAACGGTCACCGAGGCTGCAACGGCCAGACGACCCAGGCTGCGCCATGGACCGCGGGACACTTTGGCTGGAGTGGCTTCGTCTTCCAGTGCAGCAGACACTGCCGCAGCGAGATCCAGGCGTGGAAGCAGCAGATCCTTGTGCATGGCTGCCCGAGCGATCTGATAACGAGCCCAGGTTTCACGGGTTTCAACATCGTCCAGTGCATTGAGCACTCGACGCAATTCCAGTTCGTCCGCTTCGTTATCCATCACTGCGGACAGCGATTCCTGCAGGGCTTCACGACTCATGGCGTTCCTCTCTTGGCTGTCGCCGCTGTCTTTAGTTTTCCTGCAACAACGGCTGCAGGGCTTTATCGATGGCCTCCCGGGCGCGGAAAATCCGGGAGCGCACGGTACCAACCGGACATTGCATGACGCTCGCGATGTCCTCGTAACTCAGACCATCGAATTCGCGCAAAGTTAAAGCCGTGCGCAAATCCTCTGGCAGTTGCTGAATGGTTCGATGGACGGTGCCTTCGATCTCATCCCGCAGCAATGCACGTTCAGGAGATTCGAGATCCTTCAGGCCGTGATCGCCGTCATAGAACTCTGCATCTTCGGAACTGACATCACTATCCGGCGGCCGGCGGCCGCGTGAAACCAGATAGTTTTTCGCCGTGTTGATGGCGATGCGGTAAAGCCACGTATAAAACGCACTGTCTCCGCGGAAATTTCCTAGTGCCCGGTAAGCCTTGATAAAGGCTTCTTGAGCAACATCCTGGGCTTCATGGGTGTCGTGCACGAAACGCACGATCAACCCGAGAATTTTGTGTTGATACTTCAACACGAGCAGATCGAAAGCTCGCTTGTCGCCGCGCTGAACGCGCTCGACCAGCTGCTGATCCTCTTCCTGGGTTAGCATGAACACTCCTCGATAAACTCGGAGGAAGCTTGCATGACTAAACGACCGGACTTGCAAACATAGACTCGGGCTTTTCGCAAAAGTTCTCCCCCTCCAAGCAAGTTTCCTGCGGGCTCTGATTTGGCACGCACGAAAAACGCAGCGCGGGATAAACCGGCTGCGCGAATAATCTTTTCATCGGCTCGCCGGCTAGAACCCAACCGCAGGTTCCGCATTGAAGCCGACACTGTCCCTTGTTTCGGGCAACTGTCTATTGATCTTGGGCCTCTGGCAAAAGTTCCAAATATTTATAGACGGGCCACGCCGACATTGGGCAACCGTGAGCAGAAAAAGCATGTTTCATCTGCGATACAGTCGCTTTTTCCCAAAACCGGCAAAAAAACATCCGACAAAGCGTCCGTATTTTTCCGTCACGGTAGTTTCACAATGCCATATCGGCCCGGCTATTGTGCCGCCCCACCCCTCTATATACTAGTGGGCTGTGTGGCTGTCTCGACTCGCCGATCCGCCTGTCTTGCGCCAACCCCGACCCGGGTCGCTTTGAGCGGAATCCTGAAATGAGCCAACAGTTTCAACACGATGTTCTGGTGATTGGCAGCGGCGCTGCCGGTTTGAGTCTCGCGCTGACCCTGCCCGGTCACTTGCGCATCGCCGTATTGAGCAAGGGCGATCTCGCCAACGGTTCGACCTTTTGGGCCCAGGGTGGCGTCGCGGCCGTGCTGGACGACACCGACACTGTCGAATCCCACGTCGACGATACGCTCAATGCCGGCGGCGGCCTGTGCCATGAAGACGCAGTACGTTTCACTGTCGAGCACAGCAAAGAGGCGATCCAGTGGTTGATCGATCAAGGCGTGCCGTTCACCCGCGATGAACAGTCCGGCACAGAAGACGGCGGTTTCGAATTCCATCTCACTCGTGAAGGCGGCCACAGCCACCGCCGTATCATCCACGCCGCCGACGCCACCGGCGCCGCGATCTTCACAACCTTGCTGGCCCAGGCAAAAGAGCGCCCGAACATCGAGTTGCTGGAGCAACGCGTAGCCGTCGATCTGATCACTGAACGACGCCTTGGACTGGACGGCGACCGCTGCCTGGGTGCCTACGTGCTCAACCGCAAGACCGGCGAAGTCGACACCTACGGCGCCCGGTTCGTGATTCTGGCTTCCGGCGGTGCAGCCAAGGTCTATCTCTATACCAGCAACCCGGACGGTGCGTGCGGCGATGGCATCGCCATGGCCTGGCGCTCGGGTTGCCGGGTAGCGAACCTCGAATTCAATCAGTTCCACCCCACCTGCCTGTATCACCCACAGGCCAAGAGCTTCCTGATTACCGAAGCCCTGCGCGGGGAAGGTGCGCATTTGAAGTTGCCGAACGGCGAGCGTTTCATGCAGCGTTTCGACCCGCGCGCCGAACTGGCGCCACGGGACATCGTCGCCCGGGCCATCGACCACGAAATGAAGCGTCTGGGCGTCGATTGCGTCTATCTCGACATCAGCCACAAACCCGAAGCGTTCATCAAGACGCACTTCCCGACGGTTTACGAGCGCTGCCTCGGATTCGGCATCGACATCACTAAACAGCCGATTCCGGTCGTACCGGCGGCGCACTACACCTGCGGCGGCGTCATGGTCGACCAACAGGGTCGCACCGACGTGCCCGGGCTGTACGCCATCGGCGAAACCAGCTTCACCGGCCTGCACGGCGCCAACCGCATGGCCAGCAACTCGCTGCTGGAATGTTTCGTCTATGCCCGTTCGGCAGCCGCGGACATTCTGGAGCAACTGTCCGACATTGCCATCCCCCGCGCCCTGCCCGCCTGGGACGCGAGCCAGGTGACCGATTCCGATGAAGACGTGATCATCGCGCACAACTGGGACGAGTTGCGGCGCTTCATGTGGGACTACGTAGGCATCGTGCGCACCAACAAACGCCTGCAGCGTGCTCAGCATCGCGTGCGCCTGTTGCTGGACGAAATCGACGAGTTCTACAGCAACTATAAAGTCAGTCGCGATCTGATCGAGTTGCGCAACCTGGCACAAGTGGCGGAACTGATGATCCGCTCAGCCATGGAGCGCAAAGAGAGCCGAGGCCTGCATTACACCCTCGACTACCCTGATCTGCTGCCCGAAGCACTCGATACTATTCTGGTGCCGCCCACCTACGCCGGCTGAACTTGAGGCGTACCCGCAGGCGTCGGTGCAGATCCGCCGCCTGCGCATCCCGGGGCACGCAGATCGACCTGACCCGACGCTCGCCACGCAAACGAAAGCGCAGCACCACAATCAATGGCAACGCCAGACTGTCGGGGCGCAACTGCACCGACTGCCAGCCATCGACCTGATTCCACAACTGCCAGCCATCGGCATCGCGGCGCAATCCGCAGAATGCCTTGGGATGACTCAGTAGAATCTGCCGGGGCAACACCCACGCAGCATGGATCAGACAGGCGACTGCACCGAGCAGACTGCCCCAGAAAGGCAGGACAAGCAGAAACAGTGTGCACAGGGCGAACGCCTGGGCCAGGAGATATGCCGCCAGCAAATGCCGTGAGGCCTGCCAGCGGCATTCGAACGTGTTACTTGGGCTGGACACGATCCAGAATCATGCGAACCATGCGTTGCAGCTCGGGGTCTTCGGACTCGCTGCGCTCCATGAACCAGCCGAACATGTCCTGATCCTCGCACTCGAGCAGGCGGACATACAGCGCGCGATCCACCTCGTTCAGATTCGCGTAGACCTCTTTCACGAATGGCACCAGCAGCACGTCAAGCTCAAGCATGCCGCGACGGCTGTGCCAAAAGAGGCGATTCAGTTCAACTTGTTCGACCATGGAGCCCTCCTCAAATAGGCGGCAAGTATACAGGCCCGACACAGGGCGAACAGTCGGCTTTGGTCGGTCACCACCGATCCTTTATGAACTACCCATTTCAACACCACCCCCTTATGATGTGCCCCAGTCTATTTATCCTGCGATGACCCATGGCCGATTCTGCTTTTTTCTGCACCCTGTCTCATGAAGGCGTTCTCGCGGTTCGCGGCGCGGATGCCGGCAAATTCCTGCAAGGCCAGCTGACCTGCAACATCAATTACCTGAGTGATACCCAGGCCAGCCTCGGCGCCCGCTGCACGCAGAAAGGCCGGATGCAGTCGAGCTTCCGCATCGTGCTTGAAGGCGACGGTGTGCTGCTGGCCATGGCCGGCGAGCTGCTGGAGCCGCAACTGGCGGATCTGAAAAAGTACGCCGTGTTTTCGAAATCGAAACTGACCGACGAAAGTGCCTCCTGGGTGCGTTTCGGCCTGGATCATGGCGATGCCGCCTTGAGCAGCCTGGGTCTGGACCTGCCCGCAGAGACTGACAGCGTGGTTCGCCACGAAGGCCTGATCGCGATTCGCGTATCCCCGAACCGAGCCGAACTCTGGGTGCCGGCCGATCAGGCCGACAGCATCAAAGGCAAGCTGTCCGCACAATTGACCGAAGCAGAACTCAATCAATGGCTGCTGGGGCAGATCCGCGCCGGGATCGGCCAGGTCATGCCGAGCACTCGTGAGCTGTTCATCCCGCAGATGCTCAACCTGCAGGCCGTCGGCGGCGTGAGTTTCAAGAAAGGCTGCTACACCGGCCAGGAAATCGTCGCGCGCATGCAGTACCTGGGCAAACTCAAACGTCGCCTGTACCGCGTGCAACTGGACGTCAGCGAATTGCCGGAGCCGGGCACCCCGCTGTTCGCCCCGAGCCACGGCAGCTCCATCGGCGAAGTGGTGCTGGCCGCCCGTACCGAAAAGAATATTGAACTGCTGGCGGTGTTGCAGGCCGAAGCTGCCGAAGCGGGCGATTTGCATCTGGGCACGGCCGAAGGGCCGGCGCTGCACTTGCTCGACCTGCCTTACGAACTGGATCGCGACCGCGAAATCCAGCGTTGATCGCAGCATTTGTTGCTACACCCTAGAGAATTGACATGAGTGATCTGGCGGATAAGGTCCAACAGGATTTGGTTGAGGCCATCGATAACGATGACCTGGTTCTGCCAACGTTACCGGAAGTGGCCCTGCAGATTCGCAAGGCCGCCGAAGATCCGGATATCAGCGTCAGCGACCTGAGCAAAGTGATCGGCCGTGACACGGCGTTGTCGGCGCGCCTGATCAAAGTGGTGAACAGCCCGCTGCTGCGCGCCACTCAGGAAGTTACCGACCTGCACACCGCCATCACCCGGTTGGGCGTCAACTACAGCAGTAACCTGGCGATCGGCCTGGTGATGGAACAGATCTTCCACGCCCGCTCCGATGTGGTGGAGCAGAAGATGCGCGAAGTCTGGCGCAAGAGCCTGGAAATCGCCGGCATCAGCTACGCCCTCTGCCGCCGATATACCCAACTCAAGCCCGATCAGGCTGCGTTGGGCGGACTGGTGCACCAGATCGGGGTACTACCGATCCTGACCTACGCCGAAGACCACTACGAATTGCTGTCCGACCCGGTCAGCCTCAACCATGTGATCGACCACATTCATCCGCTGCTGGGCGACAAGCTGCTTCGAGTCTGGGAATTCCCCGAGCGGCTGGTGGAGTTGCCAGGACTGTATCAAGACTTGAAACGCGATTCGTCGCAGATCGATTACGTGGATCTGGTGCAAGTGGCCAGCCTGTATTGCCACAAGGACACTGACCACCCCCTCGCCCGTATCGACCCTTTCAGCGTGCCGGCCTTCCGCAAACTGGGGATCGATCCGGACAACAAAGTGCTGTGTGCCGACCTGGAAGAATCGCGGTCGATGTTTTACTGACCGTCAACCGGCAATAAAGCTCACCCGCACCTTCAACCCCGCCTGCTCGCCATCGTGCAAAGTGATCTGCGCCAGATGCGCGCGGCAGATTTCCCCGACAATCGCCAGCCCCAGCCCGGAACCGGCAACCTGCTGGTTACGCCGGTAGAAACGCTCGAATACCCGGTCACGATCATCCTGCGGAATGCCCGGGCCATCGTCTTCAACTTCCAGCACCGCCGGCGACAGGACCCGCAAGATCACATTGCCGCCCGACGGCGTGTGCGCCAGTGCGTTGTCCACCAGATTGCTCAGCAGTTCGTTGAGCAATGTCGGCTCGCCGCGCAACCAGACCGGTTCGTCCGCTTCCAGTGCCAACGCCACACCGCGAGCGTGAGCCAGCGGCGCCATCGCCATGCCGAGCTCCCGGGCCAACTGGCTCAGATCGAGCAACTGCGCGCCACCCTCGGCAATCGCCCGGGCGCCGTTTTCCACTCGAGCCAGCGACAGCAACTGGTTGGCCAGATGGGTCAGGCGATCCGTGCTTTGCGCCGAAGATTCCAATGTGTCACGCCAAGTCTGCGGCTCGCTTGAGCGCAGGCCCAACTCAAGTCGCGCCTTGAGCGCCGCCAGCGGCGTGCGCAGTTCATGGGCCGCATCGGCGATGAACTGCGCCTGACGCTCGAACTGCCCGCGCAAACGCTCGGTGAAGTGATTGAGCGCCCGCACCAGCGGCCACAATTCGTGCTGCACTTCCACCAATGGCAAGGGCCGCAGATCATCGGGCTGACGCTCCTCGACCGCCGTGCGCAAACGCTCGATCGGCCGCAACGCGGCGCTGACCGCAAACCACACCAGCAACAACGCACCAATCGCCAGCATGCCCAGTCGTAACAAGGTATCGGCCGCAAGACTACGAGCCATGCTGACGCGTGCTTCGTCGGTTTCGGCGACTCGGATTTCCGCCATGCCGTTCATGTTCGGTTCGGTCACTGCTTTCAACAGACTGACGACGCGCACGTTCTGGCCCTGATACGTCGCGTTGTAAAAACGTGCGAGCGCCGGATAGCTGTCGGTTCTCGGCGTTCCCGGCGGCGGGCCCGGCAGGTTCTCGTAGCCGGAAATCAGCTTCTGATGGATGTCGTTGACCTGGTAATAAATGCGCCCCGCACTGTCGTAGGCGAATGTGTCGAGGGCCACGTAAGGCACGTCGGCGCTGAGGCTGCCGTCTCGCTGCGAGAGGCCGGCGGCGATGGTCCGCGCCGACGCCAGCAAGGTGCGGTCATAAGCGGTGTCGGCAGCTTCGCGACCGTTCCAGTAAGCGCTCAGGCCGCTGGCCAGCATCAACACCACCAGCAACAGCGCGAGGTTCCACAACAACCGCCAGCGCAGGCTACTGGGCTTATGCATCGCGACTTTCCAACAGATAGCCAAGGCCACGGAACGTCACGATGGCCACCGGTTGGCCGTCGAGTTTCTTGCGCAGGCGATGCACGTAGATTTCGATGGCGTCGGGGCTGGCTTCCTCGTCGAGGCCAAACACTTGCGACGCCAGTTGCTCCTTGCTCATTACCCGGCCCGGTCGGGCAATCAACGCTTCCAGCACCGCTTGCTCGCGGGACGTCAGCGTCAGCAGTTCTTCGCCGAGGGTGAAGCGCCGAGTGTCGAGGTCATAGGCCAGCACACCACAACGCTGCTGGCGTTCGCCACCGAGCACGCTACGGCGCAGCAGGGCTTTGACCCGCGCCTCAAGCTCGGTCAGTTCAAACGGCTTGGCCAGATAGTCGTCGGCCCCGAGATTGAGCCCGTGGACGCGGTCCTTGACGTCACTGCGGGCCGTCAGCATCAGCACCGGCAGGTTCTTGCCCCGGGCTCGCAGGCGCGCCAGCACTTCAAACCCGTCCATGCGCGGCAGGCCGACATCAAGGATCGCCACGGCGTATTCCTCGCTGCCCAGCGCCAGGTCAGCGGCCACGCCATCGTGCAGCACGTCCACGGTCAGACCGGTGCTCTTGAGCGCCTGGGCGACACTTTCGGCCAGTGGCAAATGGTCTTCGACGAGCAGAACACGCATGGATCTCTACCTCATTCAGGGATGGCCGACGCCATTCTTTGCCGCGGAGTTTACAGCCGCAACCGCCGCTGTGAAGCCCGAAATCCGGGAAAGTCAGCTGAAAGGTTAGCGAAAGGTTAGGCCGTTAGAGTCGGCCCACGGACAGTTCCGACTGCCGTCGCTGATGCCACACAGCGATAAGAAAAACGCCTCGAAGCGTTTTCAACCAATAAGAACAATAAACGGAGTACACCTCGCATGCCGTCCTTGCAGACCAAGGCTCTTACGCCTGTTCGTCCTTCCCGTTTCAGCCACACCGCCCTTGCCAGTGCCGCCGCCCTCGCCGGTTTCGCACCGATGAGCTACGCCGATTTCATCGAAGACAGTTCCGCCACCTTCGAAACCCGCAACATGTATTTCAACCGCGACTTTCGCGATGGCACCAGCGCCCAGCAGTCCAAGCGCGACGAGTGGGCCCAGGGGTTCATGCTCAATCTGCAATCGGGCTACACCGACGGCACCGTGGGGTTCGGTGTCGATGCTCTGGGGATGCTGGGGGTCAAGCTCGATTCGAGCCCGGACCGCACCGGCACCGGCCTGCTGCCGACCCACGATGACGGACGCGCAGCGGACGAATACTCCAAGCTCGGCCTGACCGGCAAAGTGAAGATCTCTGCCACCGAGCTGAAGATCGGCAGCCTGATTCCGGAATTGCCGATCCTCAAGCCGAACGACGGGCGGATCCTGCCGCAGACTTTCGAAGGTGGTTTGCTGACCTCCAAGGAGATCAAGAACCTGACCTTCACCGGCGGACGCCTGGACAAGGCCAAGGACCGCGACAGCACCGATTTCGAGGACATTGCCCTCAACAACAAGAACGGTCGTTTTGCCGGAACCGTTGCCGGCAAGCATTTCGACTTTGCCGGCGTGGACTACAAGTTCACCGACAAGATCACCGGCAGTTACCACTTCGCGCAACTCGATGAAGTCTATAACCAACACTTCTTCGGACTGGTCGCTTCGCGGCCGATGGGCCCGGGCACTTTCGCCACCGACCTGCGCTTCGCCGTCAGTGATGATCAGGGCGCAGCCCGTGGCGGCGAGATCGACAACCGTTCCCTCAACGGCCTGGTCAGTTACGCCCTGAGCGGCCACAAATTCACCGCCGGTTATCAGCACATGTCCGGCGACAGCGCCTTCCCGTATGTCGATGGCAGCGACCCGTACCTGGTCAACTTCGTGCAGATCAACGACTTCGCCGGCGCCGAAGAACGTTCCTGGCAGGCACGCTACGACTTCGACTTCGCCAAACTCGGCATCCCCGGCCTGAGCTTCATGAGCCGCTACTTGAGCGGTGACAACATCAAGCTCAAGAACGGGGACGAAGGCAAAGAGTGGGAGCGCAACACCGAGATCAAATATGTAGTACAAAGCGGCGCCCTGAAGGACGTTGCCGTGCGTTTGCGTAATGCCACTTACCGTTCCAACTACTCCGCTCGCGATGCCGATGAAGTGCGTCTGCTGGTGAGCTATAGCGTTGCCCTTTGGTAATTCAGTACGTCCATAACAACAACTCCCAAGGAGACTTAGATGAACTTATCACTGCGTAAAGTTGCTCTAGCCGCTGGCGTCATGCTGTTCGCCGGCCAACTGATGGCCGAACCCAAGCGTCCGGAATGCATCGCCCCGGCCTCCCCCGGCGGCGGTTTCGACCTGACCTGCAAACTGGCGCAAAGCGCGCTGGTCAACGAAAAACTGCTGACCAAACCGATGCGCGTGACCTACATGCCCGGCGGCGTCGGCGCGGTGGCGTACAACGCCGTCGTGGCCCAGCGCCCGGCCGATGCGGGCACACTGGTGGCATGGTCCAGCGGTTCGCTGCTTAACCTGGCCCAAGGCAAGTTCGGCCGTTTCGATGAAACCAACGTACGCTGGCTGGCGGCCGTCGGCACCAGCTACGGCGCCATCGCGGTGAAAAGCGATTCGCCCTACAAGAACCTCGACGATCTGGTCAAAGCGCTGAAGAAAGATCCGAGCGCCGTGGTCATCGGCTCCGGCGGCACCGTCGGCAGCCAGGACTGGATGCAGACTGCCTTGATCGCCAAAGCCGCCGGGATCAACCCGCGCGATCTGCGCTACGTCGCCCTCGAAGGTGGTGGGGAAATTGCCACCGCGCTGCTCGGCGGCCACATTCAGGTCGGCAGCACCGACATCTCCGACTCCATGCCGCACATCCAGAGCGGTGACATGCGCCTGCTGGCGGTCTTCGCCGAAAACCGCCTCGACGAACCGGAAATGAAGGATATTCCCACCGCTCGCGAGCAAGGCTACGACATCGTCTGGCCAGTGGTTCGCGGCTTCTACCTCGGGCCGAAAGTCAGCGATGAAGACTACGCCTGGTGGAAAGGCGCCTTCGACAAACTGCTGGCCTCCGAAGACTTCGCCAAGTTGCGTGATCAGCGTGAACTGTTCCCGTTCGCCATGACCGGCCCGGAGCTGGACACCTACGTGAAGAAGCAAGTCGCGGACTACAAAGTGCTGGCCAAAGAGTTCGGCCTGATCCAGTGATCGCCTCTGACTAGCGTCCATGGCCCCCTCACCGGGGCCATGGCAGGAGTTCCCTCATGCTTATTCAACGCATTTTCGCCTCGATGCTGTTGCTGGTCTGTGCCGGCCTGGCATTGATGGCGTGGCCTTATCAGGCAGCGTTTTCGTACGAACCTGTGGGCCCGCGGGCGTTTCCCTTGCTGATGCTCGGTCTGATGAGCCTGGCGCTGCTGTACATGGTATTTCGCCCGGCACCGATCAAGCACAGCGAAGACGAGCCACCACTGGATCGTGAAACCCTGACCAAGATCGGCATCTGCGTGGTCCTGTTGCTGGTGTTCGCCGGCACTTTCGAACCCCTTGGTTTCATCGCTGCCAGCATCCTCACCGGTGTACCGATGGCCCGCCTGTACGGCGGGCGCTGGGTGCCGAGCGTGGTGATCATCAGCCTGATGGCCGTCGGTCTTTACCTGCTGTTCGACCGTTTGATGGACGTTCCGCTGCCTCTCGGCCTGCTCGACGTTCTGGAGAACTGATATGGATACTCTTGGCTATTTGGGTCAGGGTTTCGGCGTTGCGCTGAGCCCGTACAACCTGGTGACCGCCCTGTGCGGCACGCTGATCGGCACGGTCGTCGGCCTGCTGCCGGGACTGGGGCCGATCAACGGCGTAGCGCTGCTGATCCCGATCGCGTTCGCTCTCGGCCTGCCGCCGGAGTCGGCACTGATCCTGTTGGCGGCGGTGTATCTGGGCTGCGAATACGGCGGCCGGATCAGCTCGATCCTGCTGAACATTCCGGGTGAAGCCTCCACCGTAATGACCACCCTCGACGGTTACCCGATGGCCCGCAAAGGCCTGGCCGGTGTGGCACTGTCGCTGTCGGCATGGAGCTCGTTCATCGGCGCGTTCATCGCCACCTGCGGTATGGTGCTGTTCGCACCGCTGCTGGCGAAATGGGCGATAGCCTTCGGCCCCGCGGAATATTTCGTACTGATGGTGTTCGCGATTGTCTGTCTCGGTGGCATGGCCGGTGACCGTCCGCTGAAAACTTTCATCGCGGCATTGATCGGTCTGTTTCTGTCGACCGTCGGCATCGACGCCAACAGCGGCGTGTACCGCTTCACCGGCGACAACATCCACCTGACCGACGGCATTCAGTTCGTCGTACTGGTGCTGGGTCTGTTCTCCATCAGCGAAATCCTCCTGCTGCTGGAAAAAACCCACCACGGCCAGGAAGCGGTGAAGGCCACCGGCCGGATGATGTTCAACTTCAAGGAAGCGGCGTCGGTGTTCGTGGTGAATATCCGTTGTGGCGTGCTCGGTTTCATCATGGGCGTACTGCCGGGGGCCGGCGCAACGCTGGCCAGTGCTGTGGCCTACATGACAGAGAAACGCATCGCCGGTGCCAGCGGCAAATTCGGTGAAGGCGATGCCCGTGGCCTCGCGGCGCCGGAAACCGCCATCGGCGGTGCGGCGTGCGGCGCACTGGTGCCGATGCTGACCCTCGGCGTTCCAGGTTCCGGCACCACGGCGGTGATGATCGGCGCCCTGTCGCTGTACAACATCACGCCGGGGCCGCTGCTGTTCCAGCAACAACCGGACATCGTCTGGGGCCTGATCGCTTCGTTGTTCATCGCCAACGTCATGCTGGTGATCCTCAACATCCCGATGATCCGCGTGTTCACCCGCATCCTCGCCGTGCCGAACTGGGCGCTGGTGCCGGTCATCGCGATCATCACCGGGATCGGCGTCTATGCCGTGCATGCGACGACATTCGACCTGTTCCTGATGATCGGCATCGGCATCTTCGGTTACATCCTGCGCAAGCTGGACTTCCCGTTGTCGCCACTGCTGCTGGGGTTCATCCTCGGCGGGCTGATGGAGCAGAATCTGCGGCGTGCGCTGTCGATCTCCAACGGTGCGCTGGAAATCCTCTGGTCGAGCCCGATCACTTTCGGTTGCTGGATTCTGACGGCGATCATGCTGTTGATGCCGATCATCCGTATCTGGCGCAAACGCTCGGCCGCGCAACGCGCCATTGCCGATGTTTGATCGCTCCTCCCTCAAAACCTGGTGGGGAACCCCGCTGGTCGGTCTGCTTGGCGGCTTTGTCGCCAGCCAGATCGGCTGGCCGCTGCCGTGGATGGTCGGCTCGTTGCTGGCGATCATCCTGGTGCGCTGCCTGACCCCGTGGCAGCTCACCGAAATCCCTGGCGGCCGCAAGTGCGGCCAGTGGATCGTCGGGATCGGCATCGGCCTGCACTTCACCCCGCTGGTGATGGAGCAGGTACTCAGTCACTTCGGCCTGATCTTCTTCGGGGCGCTGGTCACCAGCCTGTCGGCGGTGGTTGGCGTGTGGCTGATGCGTCGCACCGGTGAAGATCGCGCCACCGCATTCTTTTCCAGCATGCCCGGCGGTTCCGGCGAGATGGTCAACCTCGGCGCACGCAACGGCGCGATGCTCAGCCATGTCGCGGCCGGGCAAAGCTTGCGGGTGCTGGTGGTGGTGCTGTGTGTGCCGGCGGCGTTCAAATATCTGCTGGGCGATGGCGCCCCGATTTCACACGCCGGCAGCGTCGATTGGCGCTGGCTGGCGATTCTGTTTCCGGCGGGTGGCTTGCTCGCCTGGGGCTGGCAACGTCTGCGCCAGCCCAATCCGTGGCTGTTCGGCCCCTTGTTGGTCAGCGCGGCAGTGAGTATCGGTTGGGACTTGCACCTTGGTCTGCCCAATGGCGGCAGCCAGATTGGTCAGTGGTTGATCGGCAGCGGGCTGGGTTGTCACTTCAACCGGCAGTTCTTCCGCCGGGCGCCGTCGTTCATGGGGCGCACGCTGATTGGCACCGCGTTGACGATGCTGATCGCAACACTGGCGGCGCTGGGTTTAAGTGCGATGACTCATCTGGACCTGCGCTCTCTGACTCTGGGCATGATGCCCGGCGGCATCGCAGAGATGAGCCTGACGGCGGAAACCCTGCAACTGTCGGTACCGCTGGTGACGGCGATGCAGGTGATGCGGCTGTTGTTTGTGCTGTTTCTGGCGGAGCCGTTGTTCAAGTATTGGAACCGTAATCCCGAGTAACCCAGAAAAACCGAGTTGCCTTCTTCGCGAGCAAGCCCGCTCCCACATTGGTCATGTGAACGCCGCAAAACCAAAGTGGGAGCGGGCTTGCTCGCGAAGGGGCCGGCCCCGGTCACCCTATCAAAGCGGCGGCAGACGCCACTCGATCGGCGCTTCGCCGTTCTGTTCAAGGAACTTGTTGGTGCGACTGAAGTGCCCGCAGCCGAGGAAGCCACGATAGGCTGACAGCGGCGACGGATGCACCGACGTCAGCACCAGATGTTTGGTGGCGTCGATCAGCTTCTGCTTGCTCTGCGCATGGGCGCCCCACAGCATGAACACCAGATGTGGCTGCCGCTCACTGACCACTTCGATGATCCGATCCGTGAAGAACTGCCAGCCCTTGTCCTTGTGCGCATTGGCGTTGGCGCGCTCGACGGTCATGGTGGTGTTGAGCATCAACACGCCCTGATCGGCCCAGCTCTGCAAATAACCATGGTTGGGAATGTCGATGTTCAGGTCGCGCTTCAACTCTTTGTAGATGTTGACCAGCGACGGTGGCGCCGGCACGCCCGGTTGCACCGAGAAGCACAAGCCGTGGGCCTGACCCGGCCCGTGGTACGGGTCCTGGCCGAGGATGACCACTTTCACCTTATCCAGCGGCGTCGAATTAAGCGCATTGAAGATCATCGGGCCCGGCGGATAGATTTCCTTGCCGGCCGCCCGTTCCTGCTGCAGAAAAGTGCGCAACTCTGCCATGTAAGGCTGGTCGAATTCGGCACGCAGTGCCTCCTTCCAGCTCGGTTCGAGTTTGATACGGTCGTCAGCAGTCATGGTCATACCCGGCAAAAACAATGGGGCGAACCCTAGGAAAGCCGACCACGCTTGTCAATTGATCTGACGCAGATCCGGCACTTTCCCACACAGCGATCATACTGATCGTTCAAATTCCCGATCGAGGTCACGATGAATCTGCACTTCGAAGAACTCACCGGCACCGACGGCGCCCGCATCGGCGTGGCCAGTCTGGATGCCGAAAAGTCGCTCAATGCGCTGTCCCTGCCAATGATTCATGCCCTGAGCGACAAACTGAACACCTGGGCCAAGGATCCGCAAATCGTCTGCGTGCTGCTGCGCGGCAATGGCGCCAAGGCTTTCTGTGCCGGTGGCGAGGTGCGCAGCCTGGTGGAGGCCTGTCGCGCCCACCCCGGCGAAGTGCCGCCGCTGGCCGCACAGTTTTTCAACGCTGAATACCGTCTGGATTACAGCCTGCACACCTACCCGAAACCGTTGATCTGCTGGGGCCATGGTTATGTGCTGGGCGGCGGCATGGGCCTCTTGCAAGGTGCAAGCATCCGGATCGTCACGCCGAGCAGTCGTCTGGCGATGCCTGAGATCAGCATTGGCCTGTACCCGGATGTCGGTGGCAGCTGGTTTCTGTCTCGACTGCCGGGCAAGCTCGGATTGTTCCTCGGCCTGACCGGCGCACACATGAACGGTCGCGATGCGATCGATCTGGATCTGGCCGACCGCTTCCTGCTCGACGAACAGCAGCAGGAACTGATCGACGGTTTGCTGCAACTGAACTGGCAGGAACAGACCGCCATGCAGCTCAACAGCCTGCTCAAGGCGTTGCAGCAGGAAGCCGTGGCACAGATGCCGGAAGCGCAATGGTTGCCGCGCCGTCGGCAGATCGATGAGCTGCTGGATGTCAGCGACGTGACCTGCGCCTGGAAAGCCATCAGCCTGCAACGGGACAGCAACGACCTGTTGATTGCCCGGGCGGCGAAAACCATGAGCGAAGGCTCGCCGCTGACCGCGCATCTGGTTTGGGAACAGATCGTCCGCGCGCGCCACTTGTCGCTGGCCGAAGTCTTTCAGATGGAATACACCCTGAGCCTCAACTGCTGCCGGCATCCGGAGTTCAGTGAAGGAGTGCGGGCGCGGCTGATCGACAAGGATCACAAACCGCATTGGCATTGGCCGGACATCACACGGGTGCCGGATGCAGTGGTAGAGGCACACTTTCACAAAGTCTGGGAGGGGCGGCATCCGCTGGCGGATCTCTCCAGTTACTGAAATCCGGGCACAAAAAAAGCGGCGCTCAATGCGCCGCTTTTTTGCGGGTGGTTACCAGCGGTTACCGCGCCAGTGATCGCCGCGTCCGCTATGTCGGTCGTAGTCGCCACGACCCCGGTGATCGTCCCAACCACCGCGACGGTGGCCATCCCAGCGTCCGCGATCATCGCCGTGCCAGCGGCGACTCTCGTAATAGCGCGGGGCCGGTTGGTAGTAACGAGGCGCCGAGTAATAACGTGGCGCCGGTTGGTAATAGCGCGGTGCTGGCTGGTAGTAGCGCGGGGCCGAATAGTAAGTGCTGCCGCCGCTGTAATAAGTGCCACCGCTGTTGTAGTACGAAGGAGATTGGGAGGTGTAGACCTCTGAGGTGTAGTAGCCATCTCCGTAGGAGTAAGGGACGCAACCGCCAATCGAAAAAAGCATCACGGCAAGCAGAAGAATTCGGCGATACATGGCGGCCTCCTGGACCGCGGGTAGCCACACCAGCGACGCTGGCAGGCGTCAGTCTTTTATTCGGCGACTGACGAATTATCTGACAGCGTTTTCGGAATCTGGTGCGTTTCTGTAACAACTTGAAACAAGTGATTTATGAAACCTTGTTCATCCAGAAACGCGCTCATTCAGCCGCTGATTAGTGGTGGCCGCCGTGGTATCCACCGCCGTGATAACCCCGTCCGTAACCGCCGCGATAACCATAGCCGCCGTAGTAATAGCGAGCGCCGCCGTAGTAGCGCGGGCCGTAGTAGCCACCGTAGTAATAGGGCGAGTAGTAGCCGGGATAATAATAAGGCGGGGAGTAAACGTCATAGCCGCCACCGTAGTAGTAACAGCCGGACAGCCCAAGACCGAGCACTGCTCCCAGCAGCACCCGACGCAGCATTTTCTTGAAAGACATGGCGGCCTCCTGAAAGACCTGTGACAGCAGTCGGCACACACCGGCTGACAACAGTTTTGACTGGCTGATCGGCAACGAGTGCCCAGTCCTCTCGGGCATCGGATCAGCGGCGCCGGACGCTGCATGACGGTGCAACCGCGCACCAACACAAAGCGTTTGCACCGAGCTCGCCACCTGCAGCAACGCCATGCCCCCTGTTCCAGAGGGCCCGCCTCGACTTGGCACGGCTCTCGCTTTAGCAAACCCGTGCAGGAGTCATCACAGGTTCGCGGCACCACAATTTGCAATGGCTGACTAGGGTTCCGGCTCGCATCTGCGAGTGACTGGTCCGAGAGTCGGCGACCTCCAGTTGAGGTTACACGGCGGGACAAAAGCCCGGGAGACAAGCCACCGTTCGCGGTGCCGCGTTGCCTTCCTGTCCGTCCTCGATCAACTGGAGAAGCCACCATGTCCCGACTACGTTTGCCCGCCCTGCTCGCCGCCGCATTCGCCGCGCTCATCAGCACCCAATCCTCTGCCGCGCAGAAAGACCACTTCAGTGTCTGCTGGACGATCTACGCCGGCTGGATGCCATGGGAATACGCCGGCAGTCAGGGCATCGTCGACAAATGGGCGAAGAAGTACGGGATCAAGATTGATGTCGTGCAACTCAACGACTACGTCGAATCGATCAATCAATACACCGCCGGCCAGTTCGACGGTTGCACCATGACCAACATGGACGCACTGACCATTCCGGCCGCCGGTGGCGTCGACAGCACCGCGCTGATCGTCAGCGATTTCTCCAACGGCAACGACGGCATCGTCCTCAAGGGCGAAGGCAAGAAAGTCGCCGACCTCAAGGGCATGGACGTCAACCTGGTCGAGCTGTCGGTTTCCCACTACCTGCTGGCCCGGGCGCTGGACTCGGTGGATCTCACCGAAAAAGACCTGAAAGTGGTCAACACCTCCGATGCCGACATTTCCGCCGCGTTCAACACCGAGCAGGTCAACGCCGTCACCACCTGGAACCCGATGCTCTCGGACATCAAAGCCAAACCCGGCGTGACCGAAGTCTTCAACTCCAGCCAGATCCCCGGCGAAATCATGGACATGATGGTGGTCAACAGCGCCACCCTCAAAGACAACCCGGCCCTGGGCAAGGCGCTGACCGGCGCCTGGTTCGAAGTGGTCGAGTTGATGAACGCGAAAAACGCAGCCAGCAAAGCTGCACTTGAGCACATGGCCAAAGCTTCGGGCACCGATCTGGCCGGATTCCAGGCGCAACTGGACACCACCAAACTGTTCGCCACACCGAAAGAAGCCCTGGTGTTCGCCACCAGCAAGCAACTGCCGGAAACCATGCGCAAAGTTGCCGAGTTTTCGTTCCAGCACGGTTTGCTCGGTGAGGGCGCCAAGGACACCAGCGCGGTCGGAATGACCTTTGCCAACGGCGTGACCAGCGGCGACACCGGCAACCTCAAGCTGCGTTTCGATCCGACCTATGCGCAGATGGCCGCCGACGCCAAGCTGTAAGCCACGGAGGATTTGGCCATGCGCCTGATCAATCGCCACCCGGATCGCCCGAGTCGCCTGCTGTTGGTGATCCTGCCGTTCGCCTTGGTGCTGTTCGCCTACTTCATGGGCTCGGCCGAGCGTCTGGCGGACAACCCCAACGACAAACTGCTGCCCAGCGCGGTGCAGATGACCGATGCGGTGAAACGCCTGGCGTTCAATGCCGACAGTCGAACCGGTGAATACCTGCTCTGGCAAGACACCGCGTCGAGCCTGCAACGCCTGGCCATCGGTCTCGGTATCGCCGCACTGGCCGGACTGTGCCTGGGCATTGCCGCCGGGACACTGCCACTGTTCGGCGCACCGCTCTCGCCATTGCTGACGGTGCTGTCGATGGTGCCGCCACTGGCCATCCTGCCGATCCTGTTCATCGTCTTCGGCCTCGGTGAGCTGTCGAAGGTGATGCTGATCGTGATCGGCATCACCCCGGCCCTGGCCCGAGATCTGGAACAGCGTGCCCGGGACATCCCCGTCGAACTGCTGATCAAGGCCCAGACCCTCGGCGCCTCGACCTGGACGCTGATGCTACGGGTCGTGTTGCCACAGCTGTTACCGCGTCTGCTGATTTCACTGCGGCTGATGCTCGGTTCGGCGTGGCTGTTCCTGATCGCCGCCGAAGCCATCGCCTCCACCGATGGTCTGGGCTACCGGATTTTCCTCGTGCGCCGTTATCTGGCGATGGATGTGATCCTGCCGTACGTGGTGTGGATCACCTTGCTCGCCTGGCTGATGGATTGGGGTCTCAAATACCTGACCCGTCGCGCATACCCCTGGTATGAGGGGGCGGCCAAATGAGCTTCATCACGGTAAAGAACGTCTGGCAGCAATACGCCGACCAAGTGGTGCTCGAAGGCTTGAACCTGAGCGTCAACGAAGGCGAATTCTGCACGCTGGTCGGTGCCTCGGGTTGCGGCAAGTCGACCTTCCTGCGCCTGCTGCTCGGCCAGGAAACCGCCAGTCGCGGCGAGATTCTGCTCGACGGCCAGCCCCTGGCCCAAGAACCGGATGCCAGCCGTGGCGTGGTGTTCCAGCGTTACTCGGTGTTCCCGCATCTGAGCGTGCTGGACAACGTCGCCATCGGCCTGGAATTGCCGCGCGCGCCGCTGCTCGGACGCTTGTTCGGCAGCGCGAAAAAAGAGGCCCGCGAACAGGCCTCGGCGCTGCTGCACAAAGTCGGCCTCGGCCATGCGCTGGACAAGTACCCGGCGCAGCTCTCCGGCGGCATGCAACAACGGCTGGCAATTGCCCAGGCACTGATCATGAAGCCGCGAGTGTTGCTGCTGGACGAACCTTTCGGCGCCCTTGATCCGGGCATCCGCAAGGACATGCACGCGCTGCTGCTGGAGTTGTGGCGCGAGACACAGCTTACGGTGTTCATGGTTACCCATGACTTGTCCGAAGGTTTCAGCCTTGGCACTCGCCTGCTGGTGTTCGACAAGGTGCGCCTCGACCCGCACGCCCCCGGCGCCTATGGCGCCCGCATCACCTACGACATCCCGTTGAACAGCGACCGCCGCGCCCGTCGCGCCGCCGTCGACGCCCTGCCCGCCGAGCTGGCCGGCACGCTTCGTATTGCCTGAGAGGACTGCTCCCATGACCGATTCGACCCAACTGTTTCCACCCTTCGCCGAAGAAACCCTGCCCGGCGGCGGCCACCGCTCCTTCGTCCTGAAACGCGGCCAGTTGCTGCGCCTGACCGACCTGCGCGGCGGCGCCAACGTCAGCCTGACCCTGCTCAACGCCAACGAAAAAACCGAACGCCTGAACCTGCCCGACAGCCTCAAGTGCCAACACACCGCCAAGCTCACCACCGGCCATTGCCTGTACTCGGACATGGGCCGCGTGTTGGCGGCGATCACTGCCGACACCTGCGGCTGGAGCGACAGCCTCGGCGGTGTGCTGTGCGCTGAAGAGGTCGCGGAAAAATACGGCCAGGGCCGCTACCAGGAACTGCGCAACGGTTTCTTTCGCAACGGCACCGACAACCTGCTGGTGGAACTGGGCAAGTGGGGCCTGGGCCTGTCCGACCTGCTGATGACCCTCAATCTGTTCAGCCGGGTGAACGTAGATGAAGCCGGGCAATTCCATTTCGTCGAGGGCCATTCGAAGGCCGGCGACTACATCGAGCTGTACGCACCGATGGACACCCTCGTCGTCCTTACCGCCCTGCAACACCCGATGGATCCGTCGCCCGACTACGCACCAAAACCGCTGAAGCTCAGCTGGATGAACGCCGACCCGAGCGTCGCCGAACACTGCCGTACCTCGCGCCCGGAGAACGAGCGCGGCTTTATCAACACCGACCGTTTGTTCGCCTGAGGATCATCGCCATGTCAGTTGCTATCGCCACTTCGCAAAAACAGCCCGACGCTGCGGTGTACCGCGCCACCATTCCGGCCGGCGACCCCTGGCTGATGGAGGTCAAGGCCGGCCAGACCCTGCGCATTCTCGATCTGGAAGGCAACCAAGCGGTGGACACCCTGTTTTACAGCACCGCCAATCCCCGTGAGCGCTACGACGTGCAACGCACACTGCGCCGCCAGAACAGCGTCTACCTGAGCACCGGCAGCGTTTTGTATTCCAATCTCGGCAAACCGATGCTGACGATCATCGCCGACACCTGCGGCCGCCACGACACCCTCGGCGGCGCCTGTGCGCAGGAGAGCAACACCGTGCGCTACGCCCTGGAAAAACGCTACATGCACAGCTGCCGCGACAACTACCTGCGCGCCTGCGCCCACGACGGGCGCCTGGGCAAAGGTGACATCGGGCCGAACATCAATTTCTTCATGAACGTGCCCGTCACCGCCGACGGCGGCCTGACTTTCGAAGACGGGATTTCCGCGCCGGGCAAGTACGTCGACCTGCGCGCCGAAATGGACGTGATCGTGCTGATCTCCAACTGCCCGCAACTGAACAACCCGTGCAACGCCTACAACCCGACGCCTGCGGAGCTGCTGGTATGGAACTGAAATTCGTCCACCTGCGCCGTTGGCTTTTCGCCCTGTGCCAGGCCCGTTCCGGCCAGTGTCTGAAATCCCCCAAACACCCCTAAACCCTGTGGGAGCTGGCTTGCCAGCGATGGCGTCGGCTCAGCCAGCATTAATGATGACTGACACACCGCCATCGCGGGCAAGCCCGCTCCCACAAGGTCAATGGTGACTTTCGAAATTGTGATTTTGCCGTCGGGGACGACCCTGGCGCTCATCGAAAAACTGCGGGACGGCCCGCATCCCCTTCAGGGGTTTTGCCATGTTCAAAAAAATCCTGATCGCCAACCGTGGCGCGATTGCCTGCCGCATTCTGCGCACCTTGCGTGAACTGCACGTCGAAGGCGTCGCGGTGTACTCCGAAGCCGATGCCGCCAGCCTGCACATTCTGCAAGCGGACGAAGCCCACAGCCTCGGTGAAGGCGCAGCGGCCGGCACCTATCTGGCCGTGGACAAGATTCTCGCCATCGCCAAAACCACTGGCGCCACCGCGATCCATCCGGGCTACGGCTTTCTTTCCGAGAACGCGGCGTTCGCCGAAGCCTGCGCCAACCATGGCATTACCTTCATCGGCCCGACCCCGGAACAACTGCGAGTGTTCGGCCTCAAGCACACCGCACGGGCCCTGGCCAAACAGCACGGCGTGCCGATGCTCGAAGGCACCGAGCTGCTCGACAGCCTCGACGCCGCGCTGACTGCCGGCACGCAGGTCGGTTATCCGGTGATGCTCAAAAGCACCGCTGGCGGTGGCGGCATCGGCATGCGCGTGTGCCGTAACGCCAGCGAACTGAGCGAGTCGTTCGAGGCGGTGAAGCGCCTCGGCCAGAACAATTTCAGCGACGCCGGGGTGTTCATTGAGAAGTACATCCAGCGTGCGCGGCATCTGGAAGTACAAGTGTTCGGCGACGGCCATGGCGAAGTGATCGCCCTCGGCGTGCGCGACTGCTCGGTGCAGCGACGCAACCAGAAAGTCCTCGAGGAAACTCCGGCACCGAACCTGCCCGAAGGCATGGCAGACGAGCTGTGCGCGGCGGCGATCAAACTGGCCAAAGCAGTGAATTACCGCAGCGCCGGCACCGTCGAATTCGTCTTCGACAGCGATGCGCAGCGCTTCTACTTTCTGGAAGTGAACACCCGGCTGCAGGTCGAACACGGCGTTACCGAACAGGTGTGGGGCGTCGATCTGGTGCGCTGGATGATCGAACTGGCGGCGGGAGATCTGCCGCCGTTGAGCGTCTTGCTTGAAGGCTTGAAACCGCAGGGCCACGCGATTCAGGCACGGCTGTATGCGGAGGATCCGGGGCGCGATTTCCAGCCGAGCCCCGGGTTGCTGACCGCCGTGGAATTTCCTTCGGCCAACGGCATACAACTGCGTATCGACACTTGGGTCGAGGCCGGTTGTGAGATCCCGCCCTACTTCGATCCGATGATCGCCAAAGTCATCAGCTGGGCGCCAACCCGCGAACAGGCCCGCGCCGATCTGCATCAGGCCCTCGGCGACAGCCTGCTGTACGGCGTGGAAACCAACCGCGATTACCTGCGGCAGATTCTGCTCGATACACCGTTCGCCAGCGGTCAGCCCTGGACCCGTTGCCTGGAAGGCCTGGTGTACCGGGCCAACACGTTTGAAGTGCTGAGCGCCGGCACCCAGACCAGCGTCCAGGACTACCCCGGTCGCCTCGGCTACTGGGCGGTCGGCGTGCCACCCTCGGGGCCGATGGACAGCCGCGCGTTGCGTTTGGGCAATCGCCTGCTCGGCAACATCGATGGCGCGGCGGCATTGGAAATCACCATGAACGGGCCGCTGCTGCGCTTCAACTGCGCCGCGGTAGTGGCGGTGACGGGTGCACCGTTGACGCTGACACTCGACGGCGAGACCGTGCCGATGAACACCGCGCTGTTGATCGAGGCAGGCAGCCAGTTGAATCTCGGCGGTTTGCAGGCCGCCGGCGCCCGCAGCTACCTGTGCCTGCGTGGCGGCTTGCAGGTGCCGGACTATCTGGGCAGCAAAAGCACCTTCACCCTCGGTCAGTTCGGCGGTCATGGCGGGCGAGCCCTGCGTGCCGGCGACGTGCTGCACCTGACTCCACTGAGCGACCGAAGCGCCGGGCAAACGCTGGCCCCGCATCACGTCAGCGAACTGCCCGCCGTGCGCCGGATCCGCGTGATCTACGGCCCCCACGGCGCGCCTGAATACTTCACCGAGGGCTACATCGACAGCTTTTTCGCAACCCAATGGGAAGTGCATTTCAACTCCAGTCGCACCGGCGTGCGCCTGATCGGGCCGAAGCCCGAATGGGTGCGCGCCGACGGCGGTGAAGCCGGGCTGCATCCATCGAACATTCACGACAATCCCTATGCCATCGGCGCCGTGGACTTCACCGGCGACATGCCGGTAATCCTCGGCCCGGATGGCCCGAGCCTTGGCGGCTTCGTGTGCCCGGTGACGGTGATCGAGGCGGATCTCTGGCAACTGGGTCAACTCAAGGCCGGGGACAAAGTGCAGTTCGTGCCCGTCGATCTCAAGACCGCACGCGATCTCGCCCTCAAATGGGATACCTGTGGGAGCTGGCTTGCCAGCGATGGGGCCCGACCAGACACCGCATCAACTTCATCGCTGGCAAGCCAGCTCCCACAGGGTCTGGTTTCGCCTGTGGTTCTGGAGTTGGGTCAGGGCGACAAACGGCTTGTGGGGCGTGTGTCCGGCGATACACATCTGCTTCTGGAAATCGGCGCACCGGAACTGGACCTCGTTCTGCGCTTTCGCGCCCATGCTCTGATGCAGGCGCTGGAAAGCAAAAACCTGCACGGCGTGATCGATCTGACACCGGGCATTCGTTCGCTGCAAATCCACTATCAGCCCGAACAACTGCCGCTGGCCGATCTGCTCGGGATCGTCGCCGGTGAATGGGATGCGGTCTGCGCCGCCCAGGACCTGCAAGTGCCGTCGCGCATCGTCCATCTGCCCTTGTCCTGGGACGATCCGGCCTGCCAGTTGGCTATCGAGAAATACATGACCACCGTGCGCAAGGACGCGCCGTGGTGCCCGAGCAACCTGGAGTTCATCCGCCGCATCAATGACCTGCCGAACCTCGATGAAGTGCAGCGCACGGTATTCGATGCGAGTTATCTGGTGATGGGCCTCGGTGATGTGTATCTCGGCGCACCGGTCGCCACCCCGCTCGACCCGCGCCATCGACTGGTGACCACCAAGTACAACCCGGCACGCACCTGGACCGCCGAGAACTCGGTGGGCATCGGCGGCGCCTACATGTGCGTTTACGGCATGGAAGGGCCCGGCGGTTACCAGTTTGTCGGGCGCACCTTGCAGATGTGGAACCGCTATCGCGAGGTCGCGGCGTTCGACGGCAAGCCGTGGCTGCTGCGTTTTTTCGATCAGATCCGTTTTTACCCGGTCAGTGCCGACGAATTGCTACGCATCCGCCGGGATTTTCCCCTCGGACGTTTCGACCTGAACATCGAACACAGCCAGCTCAACCTCGCCGACTACCAGGCCTTTCTGCAACGCGAAGCCGAAAGCATCAGTGCTTTCCGGACGCAGCAACAGGGCGCCTTCCAGGCCGAGCGCGAACGCTGGATCGCCAGCGGCCAGGCGCATTTCGACAGCGAAGAGGCCGTGCCGGACAGCGGTGAAGAAACTCCACTGGCCAGCGGTCAGCAGAGTGTCGACAGCCACATCGCCGGCAACCTCTGGCAGGTGCAGGTCGAGGTCGGCAGCCGTGTAGCGGCCGGTGATGTGCTGGTGATTCTGGAATCGATGAAGATGGAAATCCCCGTGCTCGCGCCCACGGCCGGGGTGGTGCAGGACATTCGCGTGCAGCCGGGATCGGCCGTGCGTGCCGGACAACGGGTCGTGGTGCTGGAACTCGACTGAAACCATTTGCCAAAGGATCACCCCATGAATCTGCAACTCGATGCCCTGCGCCAGGCCTACCGCAATGGCGACACAACTCCCCGGCAATTACTGTTGGCGCTGCGGGACAAAGCGGCGGCGCTGAACCCGGACTATCACCTGTTCATCCACCTGCTCAGCGCCGAGGACCTTGAGCCTTACCTGGCCGCCCTCGATGGTCGCGATCTCGACAGCCTGCCGTTGTACGGCGTGCCGTTCGCGATCAAGGACAACATCGACCTCGCCGGCATCCCGACCACCGCCGCGTGCCCGGCGTTCGCCTATGTGCCTGAGTGCTCGGCGACCATCGTCGAACAACTGCTGGCGCTGGGAGCGGTCCCGCTGGGCAAGACCAATCTCGACCAGTTCGCCACCGGCCTCAACGGCAGCCGTTCGCCTTACGGCGCCTGCCCGAACAGCGTGTTGCCGGAGTATCCGTCGGGTGGTTCCAGCGCCGGTTCGTCGCTGGCCGTGGCGCTCGGTGTGGCCAGTTTCGCGTTGGGCACCGACACCGCCGGCTCCGGCCGGGTGCCGGCGGCGTTGAACAATCTGTTGGGCCTGAAAGCCAGCAAAGGCCTGATTTCCACCGCCGGTGTGCTGCCGGCCTGTCGCACGCTGGACTGCGTCACCACGTTCACCGCAACGGCGCGGGAAGCCAGCCAACTGCTGGCACTGACTGCGCGCCTCGATCCACGGGACGAGTACAGCCGCAGCAATCCGTCCTGGAATGACGGTTCTGCGTTCGGTGTGCCACGGCCGTTTCGCTTCGGTGTACCGCGTGCCCAGGACCTGGAATTTTTCGGCTGCGTGGAAGGCCCGTTGTTGTTCGGCGATACCATCGACCGGCTCAAGGCTGCGGGCGGTGAGGCTGTCGAGCTGGACTTGTCGCCGTTCCTCGAAGCAGCGCGGTTGCTCTATGAAGGGCCATGGGTTGCCGAGCGCTACAGCGTGGCCGGCAAGTTGATGGAAGAAAATCCCGCGGCGGTGCTGCCGGTGATCCGCGCGGTGCTGGCGAAAGCACCGGCCGTCAGCGGCGTGCAGACCTTCCGTGCGCAATATCGCCTGCAAGCGCTGAAAGCCGTTTGCGATAAAGCACTGGAAGGGCTCGACTGCGTGCTCACGCCCACCATCGGTCGTCCGGTGACGCTGGCGGAACTCGACGTGGAACCGGTGCTGCGCAATTCCGAACTTGGCTACTACACCAACTTCATGAACCTGCTCGACTACGCCGCCGTCGCCGTGCCCAGCGGTTTCATGGCCAACGGGCTGCCGTGGGGTGTGACGCTGTTTGGCCGGGCGTTCACCGATCAGTATCTGCTGGGAGTGGCCGATGCCTTGCAGCGCCAGCAGGATCCCGGGCTGCCGACGCCTAACAATCCGGCGCGGCATGATCGTGCGCGACTGGTGGTCTGCGGCGCGCATCTGGACGGACTGGCCCTGAACTGGCAACTGCGCCAGCGCGGCGCACGCCTGATCGAGGCTACCCACAGCTCGATGGACTACAAACTCTATGCCCTCGCCGGCGGCCCACCGTTGCGTCCAGGAATGCTGCGCGTGGCCGAAGGCGGCGTGGCCATCGCCGTGGAGGTCTGGGAGTTGCCGAGCAGTGAGCTGGGCTCGTTCCTGACCGGCATCCCGGCGCCGCTGGGCCTGGGCAAGGTGCAACTGGCGGATGGCCGATGGGAAAGCGGATTCATCTGCGAACCCTACGGCCTGGAAGGCGCAACCGACATCAGCCATTTGGGTGGGTGGCGAGCGTATCTGCAAACCGGAAACTGATCCGAACAGCGGCCCCCTCTCGTTCCGGGAGGGGGCTGGATGAGCAAGCCATTCTCCTGACACCCCTGCCCGACTGATCCCCCTGCATTTCAGGCACAAATCCCGCAGTCTTTTCCCCGCCGTGCCACTAGAATGCTGCCAATCGGGTCACTGTCAACGGAATTGCCAATGCCGCTCAGATCTGCGTTTCACTCCCAACGTTCGCTGGTCCTGACCCTGGTCGCCCTGCTCGGCGCAGGTTTTCTCGCCACCTCTCTGCTCAGCTACTACGCCTCGCGGGCGTCGATCCGCGACAACATCGTCAACACCGAACTGCCGTTGACATCCGACACGGTGTACTCGGAAATCCAGAAAGACCTCGTCAGACCGATCCTGATTTCCTCGATGATGTCCCGCGACACCTTCATGCGCGACTGGGTGGTGAACGGCGAAAAAGACAGTGACCAGATGATCCGCTATCTCGACGAGGTCATGACCCACTATGGCGCCTACACCGCGTTCTTCGTCTCCAACAGCACCCACACCTACTACCACGCCAAGGGTGTGTTGAAGCAGGTGAAAATCGACGAACCGCGCGACGCCTGGTACTTCCGTGTGCGCGACATGAAAGACCCGTACGAGATCAACGTCGACCCGGATCTGGCCAACAAAGACAACATGACCTTCTTCATCAACTACAAGGTCTTCGATTACAACGATCGCTTCATCGGCGCCGCCGGCGTCGGTCTGACGGTGGATGCGGTGATCAAGCTGATCGACAAATACCAGCAGCGCTATCAACGCAGTGTGTACTTCGTCGACACCTTCGGCAGGCTGGTACTGACTGGCGCCGAGGGCGGGCCGGAAGGTGCGCGTGTCGGGAAAAGCCTGACGGATCTCGACAGCATGAAAAGCCTGATCGCCCAGTTGCCCAAACCCCACAGCGGCAGCTACGAATATTCCGCCCACGGTCAGGGACATTTCCTCAACGTGCGGTTTATTCCGGAGCTGAACTGGTACCTGTTCGTCGACAAACGCGAAGACGGGGCGATGAGCGAAATTCGCCAGTCGTTGTACCTCAACCTGCTGATTTGCCTGCTGGTGACGCTGATCGTGCTGGCGCTGGTCAATCGATTGATCAAGCGCTATCAGGACAAGATCCACGCCCAGGCCACCCTGGACAGCCTCACCGAACTGCCCAACCGCCGCGGCTTCGACTTGCTCGCCGTGCAAGCCCTGCACGAAGCTCACCGCGAGCCGAAACCGCTGACCGCGCTGCTGCTGGATCTGGACCACTTCAAGGTCTTGAACGACACCTACGGGCACATGGCCGGCGATCAGGTGCTGATCGGATTCGCCCGGGACCTGCAAAGCTGCCTGCGGCATTCCGATATCGTCTGCCGTTGGGGCGGAGAGGAATTTATCGTTCTACTGAAGGACACTGACGGCGAGACTGGTCAGAAGATTGCCGAGAAGATCCGCCAGCACGTCGAACAGCATGAATATGCCTACAACGGTCACACCATGAATCTGACGGTCAGCATCGGCGCCACCACCCTGCAACCGGACGACACCTTGCACAGCCTGCTGTCCCGGGCCGATCATGCGATGTACCGGGCCAAACAGACCGGCCGCAATCGCACCTGCGTGGAAATGCACCAATCGACTTATGCCTGATGCCCATGAACAAACCTGACCTCTGCCCGGCCTGCGGCGCTCGCAACGATTGCACCCTGGCTGATCCTCGCACCGCCGACCGCGCCTGCTGGTGCTACGGCGTGTCCATTGACCCGGCGGTGCTCGAAGCCCTGCCGGCGGAACTGCGCGACAAATCCTGCCTGTGCCCCCGTTGTGCCCAGGTCGAGGCGCAACTGCAAGCGGCCAAGCCGTCGATCCCGTAAGATGCGCGCCCCGCTACCTGCCGATTTTTGACCATGCGTGTTGACCGTTTTCTGAGCAATCTGCCCCGCTTCAACCGTAAGCAGGTTCGTCTGTTGCTGGTGGAAAAGCGCGTGCGTATTGACGGAAAAGTCGTCAGCGATCCCCACAGCGAAGTCCTGGAATTCAGCCGCGTCGAAGTCGACGATGAAGTGCTGCAAAGCGGCAAACCGGCGCGCTACTTCATGCTCTACAAACCACAGGGTTGTGTCAGCGCCACCCGCGATCCCGAGCATCCGACCGTGCTCGACCTGATCCACGAACCGGACAAGGACGACCTGCACATCGCCGGGCGTCTGGATTTCAACACCACCGGGCTGATGCTGATCACCAACGACGGCACCTGGTCGCGGCGCCTGACCCAGCCGCAGACCAAACTGCCGAAGGTCTATTACATAGAGACCGAACAGGACATCGGCCCGGAATATGCGATCAAGTTCGCCGAGGGGATCTACTTCGCCTTCGAGGACCTGACCACTCAACCGGCGCAGCTGGAGCTGCTCGGTCCGCGAACGGCGCGGCTGAGCATCGTCGAGGGTCGCTACCATCAGGTGAAGCGCATGTTCGGCCACTTCAACAACAAAGTGCTGCGCCTGCACCGCGAATCCATGGGCCTGCTGCACCTGGATAATGCGCTAAAACCGGGCGAATACCGCGCCTTGCGCACCGAAGAGATTCATTTGTTCTAAGCAGCCGACCGCTCAGCAGAAGTTGTCGAACAATTTACCAACGGCACTTGCGCGATCCGGATCCCCCTGCTTGAATCAGGACGTCGGCCAAATTGTGACCGACGAGTCACACATAACTTCTAAGAAACCTTTTGCCGGTAGAGAGCCCTCAAGGGCTCCGCCTCAGCCGGCAGATTGCCCGCCAATAACAATACCCGTCGACCTGCCGTAACGGATCGACATGGGCTCCAAAATTCCAGGCGTATGCCTACCTGTCACAAAGCTCGTGCAATCTCTAGTTGCGCGCATACCCGCTTGCTTGCCAGGAGTCTTATGACATGAGGCCAGAAATCGCTGTGCTGGATATACAGGGTCAGTATCGGGTTTACACGGAGTTCTATCGCGCAGACGCCGCAGAAAAGACCATCATCCTGGTCAACGGCTCGATGGCCACGACTGCGTCGTTTGCACAGACCGTGAAAAATCTGCACCCGCAATTCAACGTGGTTTGCTACGACCAGCCCTACGCTGGCAGGTCGAAAATCCACAATCGCCACGAGAAACATCTGACGAAAGAAGTCGAAGGTCTGATCCTGCTGGAGCTGATCGACCACTTCGCCGCCGAACATGTTTTATCGTTCTCCTGGGGCGGCGCCGCGACCATGGTCGCTCTCGCGCACCAGCCCCGGCGCATCGAAAAAGCCGTGATCAGCTCGTTCTCGCCGGTGATCAACGCGCACATGCTTGACTACCTCGAACGCGGCGTCGAATGCCTCGGCAAACGCGACGGCGACCGGGTCGGCCACCTCGTCAACAACACCATCGGCAAACACCTGCCGTCGCTGTTCAAGCGCTTCAACTATCGCCACGTCAGCAGCCTGGCCGAGCACGAATACGGGCAGATGCATTTCCACATCAACGACGTGCTGCACAGCGACCGTCAGTGCTATCTGAACGCGGCAAAGAAAATCAACGTACCGGTGCTGTTCATGAACGGCGAATGGGACGAATACACCGCCGCTGAAGATGCCCGGCTGTTCGGCAACCACTTGGCGCAAAGCACCTTCACCACCCTGCAGGCCACCGGGCACTTCCTCGATATGGAACACAAGTCCGCTTGCCGGGACAGCCAGAACGCCCTGCTCGGTTTCCTGAAACCGGCGCAACAGGCCAGCCGAACGCGTTACCAGTTTGTTCAGGATCACCATGCATTGGCCATTTGAAACAGTGTCGTCGCGAGCAAGCCTGCGGGGCTGAGTTTTAGCCGTCCTCCAGCCCGCAGCGCTTACCCGCGATTGACCGATCTTGGCTCTGTTTCAGGACTTTCCGCTGTACGTGTGCAAAGAAAACTTCAAATCCGTGGCCGAGTCTGGTACAAAGTCAGCCGCTCTGAGCGGGTGTCGTATAATGGCATTACTCCAGCTTCCCAAGCTGATAACGAGGGTTCGATTCCCTTCACCCGCTCCAATCGAATTTATGTCCTGCGTTGTGGTTTGACGGGGGATGAAAAAAACCGGCCTTGATGGCCGGTTTTTTTGTGTCTGCGTTTTGAGGTCAACTGCTTGTTCGGCAAAGAACAATTCTGAAACACACCGTTGATTGCAGATACGGTATCCCTCTCTACTCTTCATTCTCTCCAACCACAAGAAGCACAGTTTGCTCAAAGGAATGATCCATGAGTACGGTTTCCCATCAAGATTCTGACCAATTGGAAACCACTACACTGCGGTAAATACAGAGCGCAAACCGTAAATGGCCTTTTAATCGAAGAGGGTTCACATCCAGTGCAGGAAGACAAAAGGCTTGGAATGACGGATGGAGAACAGGCCATCTGGGACGATGCGATCAGGTTCGCACGATCAAACAAGAAGGTTATTGGCAAGCGACTCACGGATCAGACCCGGTATCCGCCCGAAAAAGAGCCTGTTTCAGTTTTCATGGCTGGATCGCCGGGCGCTGGCAAGACAGAGGCATCATTAGCCCTGCTGAACCTTTTCTCTGATACGCCGATCCTGCGAATCGATCCAGACGACCTCAGAAACGAATTTGAAGCCTATCAAGGTGGCAATGCCTGGCTTTTCCAAGGCGCCGTTTCAATTCTGGTAGGAAAGCTGATTGATCTTGCCCTGGATCGAAAACAATCTTTCCTGCTCGACGGGACGCTTTCGAATATAGAAATCGCAAGGAACAATGTGCGGCGTTGCCTGGACAAGGGGAGATTTGTACAAATTCTCTATGTCTATCAAGACCCCAGGCTTGCCTGGTCCTTTGTCAGGGCTCGTGAGGAAGCCGAAGGACGCAGAATTCGACCGGAGCATTTCGTCGACCAATATTTTGCAGCACGTGACGTGGTAAACACGCTTAAGCTAGAGTTTGGCAAGGATCTTCATGTCGATCTGCTTGTGAAGCACATTGATAATTCTGGCCGCCTCTACAAGGCTGGCGTTGACAAGATCGACTACCATATCCCAGAGAAGCATACGAGACACGACCTGATGGCCATGCTTGGGATAAATGACGGAGCAACCCCATGTTTTCCATGAAACTCGGATCCCCAAAGGAGTCCACGAGTCCATTCGCAGACTTCATTCGTAATGCGAAATCGGAAGAAAAAAAGCGCGTTTACAGTGAAGTGCTGACCGAAGCCACCAAAAAACAGAATGAAGTGATGCTGGCTGCACGTGAAAAGCAAGCCTGATTACGTTAGTGGATTCCAAAATTGCCCGGCCAAGTGCCGGGCTTTTTCATTCTGCCGTTGACGTGTTTTACGGGCTCCGGCGTGCAAGCTTTTGGACGATAGGAGCAGGAGTGCGGCCTGTAAAAAAACGGTCTTGATGGCCGATTTTTTATGTTTGTGATTTGGAGAGAATAAGAGCCCAGCCCCACTCAGGGAGCAGACCTTATCTCAGCAGCGCTTAACTCTCTTTAATTGTGGGTTATTACGCCAAAATCGAGATAAGCCCCAAAATATTGGAATTGGAGTTCGCCTCAGAAACTTACTTTAGCCAGGAACCCACACCGGTTGAGCCTCAACGCCAACCCATTGGATTTCATGGAAACGGCCTGCAATACACTCCCAATCCAGCTGAAGTATCCCCGCCTAGACTCCTTCGTGAGCACCAGCCCCATCAAAGGACGATGACCGCTCGGTGGTTATAGTGTTGATCGATAAAAAATCGTGGGTATAGTACCTACCAAGCACACCACAGGGAGGTGTTGTGAATAGCTGTTTTTAAATTGGCCAGCTCGTCGCAGACGGTTGGTATCTGGTGCGGGTAAGGGGCAGTCATCATCACTTCAAGCATCCGACCAAACCTGGTCTGGTCACAGTGCCTCACCCGAAGAAGGATCTGCTCAAGAAAACGGCCATCAGTATTTTGCAGCAGGCGCTGCTTTGACTTATCAGGTCAATTGCGCCGCGGAGGACGACACATGCTTTACCCGATCGCGATTTCAGTGGGTGATGAAGGACATGCCTGGGGAGTGGAGGTGCCGGATATTCCAGGCTGCTTCTCCGCTGGAGATGATCTGGATGACGCAATGGCGATGGCCCGCGAAGCCATTGAAGGCCATTTCGAGATTCTGGCCGAAGACGGCTCGCCTATCCCGCCAGCCAACAAGGTCACGCTGCATGCTGCCAACCCTAAATACGCCGGCTGCACTTGGGCGGTGGTGGATATCGATGTGACCAAATACCTGGGCAAAGCTCAGAAACTCAACATCACATTGCCGGGCTACCTGCTCAATCGAATCGATGAGTACGTGTTGCACCATCCGGAAGAGAAAAGCCGCTCCGGATTCCTGGCGTCGGCGGCGCTCAAGGTTTTGCAGCAACGTTGAAGCGGATAAAAACCGGTCTTGTAGACCGGTTTTTTCTTACCCGCTGAAACGTCGCATCGGAGTAATTACTCTTCGATTCAGCGACGCCGAGATTTAAGACAGCCTCACAATTGCTTGCTTCTACATAAATCTACCGACGTATAACGGGTCTCCCTATATACCGTTAGGTTTCACTATATTTTGCTCTTATCCGGCTTAGCATTTTCACCAAAATAAAGCATCAGCCTTTCACCTCAACATGATCCAGCGCCTGATTCACCGCCAATTCCCCCAGCATCACCAACTGCGCAATGCCTATCGCGGTTCTGCGGTGGGCGGGGTCGAGGGTGGCGGCGAAGTTGTTGAGCATCTCGGATGCCGAGCCCAGTGATTCGCTAGCGTTGGCCAGCAGGGATTCGGTGTCGTAGGCCGGGTTGGCGAAGTACATCGGGTCGGGTTGGTTGTTCGTGCCCATGACATGGGCGCCGGGGCAGAGGTAGTGATCGAGGGCGCGGTTGGCGGCGTCGTTGAGTTTTCTGCAGTCGATCGAGACGTACGGGGACGTTGGGTCGGTTTCGACTTCAGGTGGGTTCGGTGTAGGTTTGAACATGATTGCATCTCTCCAAAAACAAGTTGGAGCTGACCCATTCGGTTCCACGCGAAAGGAGGCAGCTGTACGCAGGTTGGAACCCGGGGAGAGACAACCCGGCAGACCTGAAGGTCTCCCGCGCACAGCCGCCATAACAGAGTGCACACATTCAAGGTGCGCAGCATACGTCATGAATAACGATTGTGCGTTCCAACTCTCCTCGGGGTTCCAATCCCGATCGCTGATTCATCAGCGACCCTCAAAGGCTAGAGCCCGCACTTCCGACGGACAACCTGAAAAGCGTGTGGGAAGGTTCAGTAAACAGGACCAACTCTTTAAACATCCCGAATCGAAAAACCGCGTTTACAGATCCCCAACACTCCACCCGTTTTCACCTCAGCCACGACCCGCTAGCATTTCCCCATCACCCACCACCCTCCCCCTGCGCGGCCATCGACGAATACGCGCCATCACCTTTCGAGGGACTTCAAATCGTGGCCGTTGAGCCACTCAAATCAAATTCAAACGAGCACCAAACCATGACCCAGAACATCTACGACGACCCCGAATTTTTCCAGGGCTACAGCCAGATGAACCGCTCCATCGGTGGCCTCGACGCCGCGCCGGAATGGCCGGCGCTGAAAGCCTTGCTTCCCTCCCTCCACGGTTTGCAGGTGGTGGATCTGGGCTGCGGCTATGGCTGGTTCTGTCGCTGGGCCAGCGAACAAGGCGCTGCCGAAGTGCTCGGGCTGGATGTCTCGGAGAAAATGCTCGAACGGGCGAAGGAAACGACCTCTGCCACGAACATCCGCTACGAACGTGCCGACCTGGAATACCTCGACTTACCTGCGTGCACTTACGATCTGGCCTACAGTTCACTGGCCCTGCACTACATCAAGGATCTCTCGGGGTTGTTCGCCAAACTGCATGCAGCGCTTAAACCCGGTGCGCATTTTGTATTCTCCATCGAGCACCCGATTTTCATGGCGCCGCGCAATCCAGGCTGGCTGATCGACAGCGAAGGCAACAAGCGCTGGCCGCTGGACAGCTATCAGATGGAAGGCGAGCGGGTTACGAACTGGCTGGCCGACGGCGTGATCAAGCAACATCGCACGGTCGGGACACTACTCAACGCGTTGATCGACGCCGGGTTCACGATTCAACACGTCAATGAATGGGGCCCGAGCGATGCTGAAGTGGTCGCACAACCGGCCCTCGCCGAAGAGCGCGAGCGGCCGATGATGATGCTGGTCGCCGTACAGCGCTGACCGCAAAAAGAAAGGGCCGATCAAATCGGCCCTTTTTCATTTCAACGTGTGGCGACAATGAACAACCGTGGAAACGGCAACAACACCGAACCATCCGCCAACGCCGGATAAGCGTTCGCGACCTCCGCCAGATAGTGCGCCAGATACTCCGCCCGCTCCGCTTCCGTCAACGGACTGAGGAACGGAATCAGACCGCTACCCTTGAACCACTCGACAACGCCTGAAGCCCCGCCCGCCAGTTGATGGTGATACGTGGTGCGCCACACATCGACCCGGGCGCAATGCGGGCGCAGCATCGAGAAATAGGCGCTGGCATCCGCCATCTCGGTCCGTTGCCCCGCCGCGCCTGCCAGTTTGCTGGCCCACGGCCCGTTGGCAGCGACTTCACGCATCAACCGATGGGACGGCTCGTTGAGGTTGTCCGGCATCTGGATCGCCAGACTGCCGCCCAATGCCAATTTGCCCGCCAGTGCCGGCAGCAGCGTCGCGTGATCCGGCACCCACTGCAAAACGGCGTTGGCGAAGATCACATCGAAAGGCCCTTCATCGGCCCACTTATCAATGTCCGCTACCTCGAACTGCAACTGCGGCAGACGCTTGCGCGCGGCGTCGATCATGTCCGGCGAACTGTCGAGCCCCTGCACTTTCGCCCCCGAAAAACGCTCCACCAGAAGCTCGGTCGAGTTGCCGGGACCACATCCGATATCAACCACGGAGCGCGCCTCGGGCGTGGGAATCGCCGCCAACAAGTCACGGGCCGGGCGGGTGCGTTCATCTTCGAAAGCGACGTATTGCTTGGCGGACCAGGTCATTGCGTTCTCCTGTCTTGGATGTTTTGGCGAAACGTGGAAAAGCAGCTGCCGTCACGATACAGCGATCGCATTTATCTGCATTCCCCTACGTATGTCCGATATCGCCGGGAGCGCTGTCTTCGCCGTGCCCACAGGGACTCAGAAAACTGTAAGCAGAATTTTCCTCGCTCCCCCGCTGTCTGAATTTCAAGCTCCCTCCCCTCAAGGAACACCGCCATGAAATTCGCAAAGATTTCCCAGACGCTCGCCCTCTGGGCCGGCAGCCCCAAGACGTTCATGGGAGCTTTGATTCTGATTGCGCTGTGGGGTTTGAGCGGGCCGATTTTCCATTTCAATGACACCTGGCAACTGATCATCAACACCTCGACGACGATCATCACGTTTCTGATGGTGTTCCTGATCCAGAACACCCAGAACCGTGACACCGACATCCTGCATTTGAAACTTGATGAGTTGCTGCGGGTGAACAAGGAGGCGCAAAACGCGATGCTCGGATTGGAGTCGCTGGACCTCAAACAACTGGAGGCCCTGCGCAGGCACTATCGTTCACTGGGTGAAAATGAAGTGTTTGAACTGGAGGGACTCGGCCAAAAGAGCAAGCCGAAACAGGATTTGAATGATTGCTGAGCACCACAAAAAACGGCGCGTTGAGCGCCGTTTTTGTTTAACCCGATATCAGCGGCTGGCCTGCAGCGCCCGGGCCATTTGCAGGTGGTTTTGCAGTTTCGGCAGGGTCTCGTCGGCAAACGCCTTGATCTCCGGCACATCGGTGGTCTGGGCTTCCTGCTGGATCTGCTCGATGGCCTCTTCCGTGGCCTTGACCTGACTGGCGGCGTAAGCCTGATCGAAGCTCGTGCCTTCTTTGACTTCCGGCATCAGCGCTTTAGCCTTATCAGCGACTTCTTCACGGGGCGCCACCGGCAGGTCCAGTTTCTTGGCGATTTTCGCCAGGTGCTGATTGGCGGTGGTGCGGTCGTTGATGACGACGATGGTGTAATCCTTGACCTCTTTGGACTCGGCCTTGCTGTGCGCCAGGCGACTGGCCTCGATGTCGGCCATGCCTTTGGCCGAGGCTTCGTTGATGAAGTCGGCGGGCGACTGGGCGAAAGCACTGCCGGCGCACAGCCCCAGCAGGGTGACAAAACTGAAGTTGCGTACTCGGGTGGCCATCCGGTTCATGGTCGCGCCCTCCTTCTCTCGAAATTCAAGCGGGAGCTTGCGCCCCCGCCTCTCAATCAAAACAACCTTCGCCGACTACTTCGATTTCTGAGCAGGCTTGCGGCCCATGTCGGTTTTTGGCTCTTTGTCGACCGTCGTGGTGGTGGTTTTCCCACCTTTGCGACCGGCTTCAGACGCCTTGGTTCGATCGTTGGCGAAGTTTCCCGAGTTCGAGTTTCTTGAGTTAGGCATGATTCTCTACCTCTTGGTATTGATCGTAGGCGAGCTGCTGCCCGCCTGGATTGAGAATTTCCTGACCGCCAAAGGTTTAGAAAAGTTGCCGTTGCCGCGACGAACGGATGATGTCAGTCAGATATCCCGTGCCCGGTGATTCTGCCGTTTGGCGGCGTACATGGCCTGGTCGGCGTGGCGGAACAGTTGCTGTTCTTCGCTGCCATGCTCGGGATAACGGGCAACGCCGATACTCGGTTCGATGTGCAGGTTGTGCCCGTCCAGACGCATCGGCTGCACCAGAATCTGTCGGATTTTTTCCGCCACGCTGTCAGCGTCTTCGGCGGCGTGAACGCTGTGCAGCAGCACCACGAATTCATCGCCACCAATACGCGCCACCGTGTCGGTGTCGCGCACGCAGCCCTTGAGGCGGTTGGCCACGGTTTGCAGCAGCATGTCGCCAACGGCGTGGCCAAAGGTGTCGTTGACCTGTTTGAAGCGATCCAGATCGACATACAGCAGCGCCATGAACCCGGACTGCTCCCGTGCGCCGGCCAGCGCAGCCTTGAGCCGATCACGCAGCAATTCGCGGTTGGGCAATTGGGTCAACTGATCGTATTGCGCCATGCGCCGCAGGCGGGCGTGCAATTGCTGGCGTTCGATGGCCGTGGCGACCTGGGCGCAGACGTATTGCAACAGTTCCTTGTCGCGCTCGGTGTAGCGCTCGCCACCGGCCAGGCTTTTGACGATCAACGCGCCGATGGTGCCGTTCTTCGAATTCAGCGGCACGCCGAGCCAGCATGGCGATTGCTGCCCCGCCACCAACGCTTCGAAACCCGGCGGTGCGTGCGGGCAATCCGGGGTCAGCAGGATCGGCTGACCGCTGCGGATCACTTCAGTGCACAGCCGACCGGTCACGGTGCCCGGCTGCTCCGGTTGCAACTCGTCATCGTCGACGTGGTAAGGGAAATTCAGTTGCGCGCAATGTTCGTCGTACAGCGCCACGGAGAAATTCAGCGCCGGCAGCCACTCGCCGATGATCATGTGGATGCGCTTGAACAGCGCCAGCAGATCCTCCGCCGCATGCGCCGCTTCGGAGATCGCATACAACGCCGCCTGACGGGATTCGGCGAGTTTGCGCTCGGTGATGTCCCGAGCCACGGCAATGCGCAGTTGATCGACTTCAGACCAGCGAGCCGACCACAGAATATGCACGACGCTGCCGTCCTTGCGCACGTAGCGGTTCTCGAAATTGTGCTTGGGCTCGCCGCCCATGATGTCGCTGGCGGCGGACAGGGTGCGTTCGCGGTCGGCGGGATAAACGTAGTCGATCATCGGCTGGCCGATCAGTTCGTCAGGCGTGTAGCCGAGAATCCGCTCGCAGGCCGCGCTGACAAAAACGAAACGACCCTGCTTGTCGACTGCGCACACGGCGTCCAGCAACAGATCGATATAACTCGCCAACGGTGCAGAATTTCGACTTTCCATGGTTCAGCGTGGGTGTCCGGGTAATGCAGCACTGATCAACCGTCCCTGACCTCAACCTCGCATCCCAGCGATCACATTCAAGCCTTGCTCGGCATCAGCCCCGGTAACGCATGCACCAAGGCGTTGATGGCAAAACCGATAAACATTACCCCGCACAACCGGGTGATGGCCAGTTCATGGCGCTGATACAGCGTACGTACCTGCCGGGCACCGACAATGCCAATGAGAATAGCGTAGGCGAGCAATCCGCCGAGGAAGCTCAGGGCGATCAGCATTGGCAGCATCGACCAGTTGAGCAGTTCGGCGCGGCTCGACAGCAGCGCGGTGAACGTTGCCACCGCCACCGGGTAGGCCTTGGGGTTGGTCAGGCCGAACAGGATGCCGTGCCAGAACGGTTGGCGCGCCGCGCCCTGTGGCTGATCACCGTTGCTGCGTTTGGCCCGCACCGCGCGCCAGCCGAGCCAGAACAGGTAAAGGCCGCTCAGCACGCCGAGCACATCGAACGCAGTGCTGCCAATTTCCCGGGCGCCGACAATCGCGATCAACGCGGAGCTGCACCAGATCACATCGCCCAGCAAATGCCCGCACAGGAATCCCGCCCCGGCCCGCCGCCCCCGCGCAGCACCGATGCCGAACACCGCCAGCACACCCGGCCCCGGCGTGATGCCGTAGATGAAACCCGAGGCCAGCACGGCCATAAGCAACGATGGAGTCATGGAGAACCTGCAAGTGCCGGAAAACGTGGCCGCCAGTCTATCCCAGCGTTTTGTGAATATTCACGACTCGTTGAAAAAACGCATCCCTGCGTAAGGCTTTTGCCGACACGCGGCCAGTCGCGAGGCCAGATCGCCAACATGCGCTTCGAGCTTGTGACCGTCCGGGTCGAGGAAGTAGAAGGACGCACCTTCACTGCGGTTGTCGCGCCATTCCTGCACGTTAGCGGCACGAAGCTGTTGCACGAACAGCGCAAAATCCGCCGCGCCGAGGCTGAAGGCGTAATGGGTGTAGTCGGCGGCGGGCTCGGGTTGGCGTTGCGCATCGAGCGACAGGCACAACCACAGGCCCGGGAGCGACAAATAGGCACCGGCGTCCCACGTGGCCTCGACCTGCAAGCGCAGCACATCGCGGTAGAACGCGAGGCTGCGGTCCAGGTCGGTGACGGCGAGGGTCAGGTGGTTGAGGCCGGTGAGCATCGGTCAGTAACCTCGGAGGTCTTCGGGGATGGTGTATTGCTTGCCGTCGTAGGTCAGGGTGATTTGGGTGTTTTTCAGGTTGGTGGTTTTGGAAACACACTCTTTGCCTGACTGAGTCGATGTGTACACCACACCACTCGAGGAAACGATCAGATCAGCGAAACCGTTATGACTGGACGAGCCGATTTCCACGCTTCTAAGGATTTTCGTGTCCTTGGTATCGCACTCACCGCTACCCTCGCCAAATTCCTTGCGAATGACCAGACCTTCCAGCACTGGTCGCAATTTAGCGCCTTCGCGTACATACAGCGCCAGATCGGTTTTCGCGTAGGGATTGGCTCTTGAGAGGTGGTCGGCGAAATCCGAACGCAGGCCAAAGGCGCGAACGTCCGACGCCAGACGATAGCGAGCGGTATCGATTCTCAAGTCATCGAAGCTGATCGCGTCGGAGTTGTAGGCGCCTGGCTTGACGTAAGTTGCCAGCGGTTTGGCGTCGGAAGCGTTGAGCAACGACAGTTCCAGGTCGAACACGCCGTCGTGATCGCCTTCGGAGTCGGACACGAAGGTGGATTTTGCCGAGATCGCCTTATCCGGAAAGGCTGGCCACACTTTGCAGCGTGACAGGGAGTGACCGTCGAATTTCTTTACCTCACAGGCGGCGTGGGCCTGAGTGGTAATGGCCAGAAAACCGAGGGCGATGAAAAGTCGGGTCGGGGTGAGCATTGTTCTTCCTTGATAAAAGTCGCGTTGGTTCTGTATCACTCGATCGCCTGGAAACCTTTAGGCAATACGTATGATTTTCCGTCGTAGTGAAGGGTTGTCAGTTCTGGGCTGCTGACACTGATCTTGTCTTCACAAGCATCGCCTTTGACGACATTGGTCGTCCCTGTCTGTCGGGTTTTGACGATCAGATCGGCATAACCATGGGAGCTGGTCTTGGCGATTTCTACCGTTCTGATCGTCTCATATCGCTCGCCGGTGCAATCACCGTCCCATTCACCGCCGTACTCATAAACCACCAATTGACTCAGGACAGGACGTAACTTTTTGCCTTCTCTTACATAAAGAGAGAGGTGCGTTTCTTCAAGCGGGTTGAGGCGAGAGGAATTGGTGAATTGCACGCGAACGCCAAAAGCCCGAACCTCTGGTGTGAGCTTGTAGCGCGCGGTATCGAGCGAAAGCTCTCGCAATGCCACCCCACCCGAGAAGAAAGCGGAGGCTTGCTGATAAGTGGCAACCGGTTCCGTTTGGTCGCTTTTCAAGACAGATAAATTCAAATCATAGGTGCCGCTCGTGTCGGTGCCGCCTGGCACGAAGCTGCGCTCAAATTTCGTATTCGCGCTGATGTTCAACCCCGGATACGCCGGCCACTCCTTGCACACGGAGAAATCCAGCTCACTCGCCACCGGCGCAGGCACACAATCAGCCAACACCTGCCCCGCCAGCAACGCCCCGCAAAGCGCCAGACACCCCACCACCCCAGACTTCACTGTCACGCCCCACTCCTAGATGTTTTTCAGCCGCGCACTATCCCCTGCTCAATCCGCCGATTCAACCAGTTCAACGCCTGATCCCCGCCCCGCCGCTTGTGCCATGCCGAGACAAAGGTGAACGGTGTGATCTCGAACGGCGGCGGCACGACGATCAACGAGTCGTCATCCACATCCTTCAACGCCCGCGAAGCCACCGTGAGGATCAGATCCGTGCCACTGATGAACTGCGGCGCAACGCTCCAGTGCGGCAGGCTGATGGCGACGCGGCGGCGTTCGCGCAGGGCGGTCAGGGTGCGTTCGATTTCCGGTGTGCCGCTGCCGCGCATTTCCAGCAGGACGTGGGGTCGGGAGAGGTAAGTTTGCAGGTCGAGAACTCCTTCCACGGGAAGGCTTTGGCGATCCAGCAGGCAGACGTAGCGTTCCTCGAACAGCGGCGTGCTGCGCAACTCACCGGGCAGTTCCGGGAGCACACCGGCCGCGAGGTCGATGTCTCCGTTGAGCAAACCTTCCACCATGCCTTCGCGGCTGGCGTGGCTGATTTGCAGATCGATGCCCGGCGCTTCCTTGCGCAGCGTGCGAATCAGGCCAGGCAGGATGATCGCCGCGCCGTAATCCGACATCGCGAGCCGAAAGGTTCGGCGTGCACTGGCCGGGTCGAAGGTGTTCGGCGCCAGCAGCGATTGCACCTGGGCCAGAGCCTCGGCCAGCGGCGCCACCAGTTCCAGCGCCCGAGCGGTGGGCACCAGTCCAGAACCGGCGCGCACCAGCAATGGGTCACCGAGCAAATCACGCAAACGGGCCAGCGCGTGGCTGACCGCCGGCTGGCTCAAGTGCAGACGCTCGGCGGCGCGGGTCACGTGTTGTTCGCTGAGCAAGGCGTCGAGGATCACCAGCAGGTTGAGATCGATGCGCCGCAGATCATTCATCTGATGCATGTTCCGGATGACAAAACAGAATTTAAATCTGCGCGACGAATACCCTAGAGTCCAGCAAAACCTTGCTGGAGAACGATCATGAGTACATTGCATTGGGCCGGTCTGTTGCTGCTGGCGGCATTGGCCGGGGCCGTCGTGCCTTTTCAAAGTGCCATCAACACCAATCTGGCCCGAGGTCTGGGGCATCCGTTGTGGGCGACCCTGGCGTCCTTGCTGGTGAGCGTGCTGGTGTTGTTGCCGGTGATTGTCGCGCTGCGGCTACCGCTGCCGTCGCTGGCGTTCATCGCCAAGGCGCCGCTGTGGATGTGGGCCGGTGGAGCGTTCGGAGTGTGTTTTGTGGCACTGGCTGTGGTGTTGGTGCCGAAGCTCGGGGCATCAGGTTTTGTCGCACTGGCGCTGGCCGGGCAAGTGCTGGCGTCGATGGTGCTGGATCACTTCGGCTTGTTCGGGCTGCTGGAGAAGCAACTGACATTGCCACGGGTATTCGGCGCTGTGCTGCTGATGGCGGGCGTGGTGTTGATCCAGTTCTCCCCGGCGCTGGAAAAGAGCGCAACAGCCGTTGGATAACAGGCAAAAGTAAGCCCTTCATTACAAGGGTTGTCAGGCGTTTCATCGCCTTACAACCCGGCAAGGCGCCGCCCTACAAGCAAAACTCCAACAACTCTCAGCGCTATCGGATACAGCCGATTCTGGCCCGCCGTAGCACTCTGTAAAGTCTGGCAACACACACAAATTGAAACACCCCATGGATTGCCACGCTCAAGGAGAGCTGCTTATGAACCACCTGCCGGAATCCGCCAACACCTTCTCCAATTACCGCAAAGTCATCGCCCTGGCCGACCACGATTGGGAGGCCGCCGAAGCGGGAAAAATCGCCGCCCTCAATGTTGAAGTCAAAGGCTGCAACCACTTGCTCGATCAGCATGGGCGCCAGTTTCATCACTTCTGCACCACGTCCTATCTGGGCCTCGATCACCATCCTGCGCTGCTTGAAGGCGCCATAACGGCCCTGCGGGAAACCGGCACGCTGCGTGTTGCCAACTCGAAAAACCGCTGCAAGCTGGCACTGCTCGATCAATACGAAAGCGAGCTGTCGCAATTGTTTGGCGCGGTGTGTCTGAGCAGTCTGTCCTGCAGCGCCGCGAGCGCCGGCATCCTGCCGCTGCTGGCCAGTGGCGTGTTCACGCAAAACCGTCCACCGGTGATGGTGTTCGATCGCCTGGCCCACTATTCGATGCATCACCTGAAAGCCAGTTGTGCGGACGAAACCCAGGTATTGACCTGTCCACACAACGACATGGATTTTCTCGAATCAGTGTGCCAGCGCCATTCAACCGTCGCCTACATTGCCGACGGTGCCTACAGCATGGGTGGCGTGGCCAATCTGGACGGTCTGCTGTATCTGAAGGAACGCTATGGCCTGTTCCTGTATCTGGACGATTCCCACGCGCTGTCGGCGGTCGGCAGCAACGGCGCCGGCCTGGTACGGCCAAGAATATCGGTGCTGGAAGAGGACTGCCTGATCGTCGCTTCGCTGGCCAAATCGTTCGGGGCCAGCGGCGGTCTGGTGATGCTCGGCAACCAACGGCAAAAGAAGTTGATCCAGCGTTATGGCGGACCGAGCAATTGGTCGCAAAGCCTCAACTGCGCAGCCATCGGCGCGGGCCTCGCTTCAATCCAACTGCATCGCAGTGCGGAACTGCGGGTCTTGCAGGTTCGACTTCAGGCCAATATTCGCCTGTTCGACAGCCTCTTGAGCACCGAACAGCACGGCAGCCCGATGGCCATCCGCCTGATCAACTGCGGCGAGGCCGCTATGGCCAATCGAATCGCCATCGAACTGGCCGAACACGGTTTCTTCACCAGCGCCGTGTTTTTCCCGGTGGTAGCCCAGGGCAAAGCCGCGATCCGCGTTACGCTACGCGCCGATATGGAATCGACACTGATCCACCACTTCTGTGATTTGATCACCGACCTGTTACTGACTCACGGTAGCGATCGCGACCGCTGAACCTTCACGGACGACTTATGAACCCCGGCCTCATTCTGCTCATCACCTGCTCCACCGTGTTCCTCGCCCAACTGGGCATGAGCATTTACCTGCCGGCGTTGCCGCAGATCGCGGGGCACCTTGGGGCCGATGCAACGCAAGTGGCGTGGGGCTTGTCGCTGTACCTGATCGGCATGGCGCTGCCGATGCTGTTCTGGGGCAGTCTGGCACAGCGCATCGGGCGCAAGCCTGTGCTGCTGGCAGCGCTGGGGATTTATGGCCTGGCGAATCTGGCGCTGCCGCTGGGCTCGACACTGGAGTCGTTCCTGCTACTGCGACTGGTTCAGGGGGTCGGCGCCAGCGGTATTTCGGTGATGGCCCGGGTGCTGATTCGTGACAGCTTCCGGGGCGACCTGCTGGCGAAGGCGCTGTCGTGGATTTCGATTTCGTTCGTTGTCGCGCTCGGCATCGGGCAATACGCCGGCTCGCTCATTCAGGTGACGCTGGGCTGGCAGGCGATCTTTTATCTGCTGGGCGCGATCAGCCTGTTGATGGCCACGATTGTCTCGCGCCTGAACTTTCCAACACTTGTCGAAGCGCCCGCAACCGCTTCGCCGTGGGCGGTCTACCGAACGATTCTGACCCATCGGGCGTTTCTTTTGCCGGCACTCGCGGGCGGTCTGGGCTATGGCGTGATCATCGCGTTCAACAGCGCTGCGCCATTGATTCTGCAAGGCCCGTTCAATTGGTCGGCGACGGAATACGGGTTGCTGGGCTGGCCGATCAGCGCGGCGTATTTTCTCGGTGCACTGGCGGTCAACCGCTTCGTCCTGCGCACCGGTCAGCACCGGCTGATGGTGTTGGGTGTGGGGCTGGTGATGGCCGGCAGTGGGGTGATGCTGGCTGGCAGTCTGTTGGCCAGCGCCATTACCTGGTTGCTTTGGCTGCCCTATTGCGTGGCCGTGTTCGGGCAATCGCTGAATTACCCGATCAGCCTGTCACGGGCCAACGACGGGGCGCCGATTGCCGGCGCCTACGCGATGGCCCTGAGCGGTTTCATCCACCAGTTGATGGCCGCGCTGATCGGCGCCGTGGCCAGCCTGCTGGCCGGTCCGCAAGCGTGGCCGCTGTCGTTGCTGTGCTGCGTGCTGGCGTTGGGCGCGGTGCTCTGTACGAGGTTTACGCCCGATCGCCAGCCCGCTTAAAACGCGCTGCGGAAAATCTCTTCGATCTGCCGTTGATCCGCCGCCCGAGGGTTAGTGAAACCGCAGGCGTCTTTCAGGGCATTGGCGGCGAGCACCGGGATGTCGGTGCACTTGGCGCCGAGGTCACGCAAGCCACCGGGGATGTCGACGTCTCTGGCCAGGCAGCGGATCGCGTCAATCGCAGCTTTGGCCCCCTCTTCCGGGCTGAAACCACGAATGTCGGCGCCCATGGCATGGGCGACATCGGTGAGGCGTTCGGCGCAGACCAACGCGTTGAACGTCTGCACATGGGGCAACAACACCGCGTTGCACACGCCGTGGGGCAGATCGTAGAAGCCACCCAACTGGTGCGCCATCGCATGCACGTAACCGAGGGACGCGTTGTTGAACGCCATGCCGGCGAGGAACTGCGCATACGCCATGTTTTCCCGCGCCGCCAGGTCGCTGCCGTCGCGCACGGCCAGGCGCAGGTTGTTGCTGATCAGGGTCATCGCCTTCAACGCGCAGGCATCAGTGATCGGGTTGGCAGCGGTGGACACGTAGGCTTCGATCGCGTGGGTCAGCGCGTCCATACCGGTGGCGGCGGTCAAGCTTTTCGGCATGGCGACCATCAGCGCCGGGTCGTTGACCGACAGCAGCGGCGTGACGTTGCGATCGACGATGGCCATTTTCACGTGGCGGGTTTCGTCGGTGATGATGCAGAAACGGGTCATCTCGCTGGCCGTGCCGGCGGTGGTGTTGATGGCGATCAGCGGCAATTGCGGCTTGGCCGATTGATCGACGCCTTCGTAGTCGCGGATCTGCCCGCCGTTGGTCGCGCACAGGGCGATGCCCTTGGCGCAGTCGTGGGGCGAACCGCCGCCGAGTGACACGACAAAATCGCAGCGGCTGTCCTTGAGCAGCGCCAGCCCGGCCTCGACATTGGCGATGCTCGGATTGGGTTTGGCACCGTCGAAAATCACCGAGTCGATGTCCTGCATCGCCAGCTTCTCGGCGATCATCGTCGCCACGCCGGCCTTGGCCAGGCCCGTGTCGGTGACGATCAGCGCCTTGCGAAAACCGTAGTTGCGGATGGCATTCATGGCTTCGTCGAGGCAGCCGCTGCCCATGATGTTGACGGCGGGAATGAAAAAAGTGCTGCTCATGGCGCATCTCCTGACAGGGGCCGAATCGACTCCTGCGATTCGACGGATACATACAGGATCGACCGATCGGTCACGGCGGATGTTGATCTGGCTCAATGCCCGCTCGTGATAAAGTCGCCGCCCATCTGCCCCTTTGTTTTGAGACGTGCCCTGCAATGACCGATTTTCTGGATGTCGACACCACACTCGAAGACTGGAACGCGTTGCGCGCCACCACCGGCTTCAGCGGTTTGCTGGTGGGCAACGGTGCCAGCCGCGCGGTGTGGGACGATTTCGGCTACGACTCGCTGTTCGAAAATGCCCGCACGGTGGAAGAAAAACCGTTGAGCCCATCGGAACTGAGCGTGTTCGATGCGATGCAGACGCGCAGTTTCGAGCAAGTGCTCGGCGCCCTGAAAACCACCAGTCGGGTCAACAAGGCATTGGCTGTCAGCTCGGCCGCGCCGCGCAACCGCTACTACGCGATCAAGGAAGCGCTGATCAATGCCGTCCACGATCTGCACATTCCGTGGCGACTGGTCGAAGCGTCGACCCTGAGCATTCTGAACCGTGAACTGGCCAGTTATCGCACGGTGTTCACCACCAATTACGACCTGCTCAACTACTGGGCCCTGCAACACCAGGGCGAGGCCATCGACGACCTGTTCAACGGCCCCGACGCCAGTTTCGATCTGTGCGAAAGCAGCACTGACAAACCACGTTTGCTGTACCTGCACGGCGGCCTGCATCTGGTACGCAACCAGGACAGCAGCGCCCGCAAACTGACCGCCACCGAAGGCACGCTGCTCGGCAGTTTTGCGATCAACAACACGATCAAGACGCTCGATGATGTGCCGCTGTTCGTCAACGAAGGGCCGAGCGCGGACAAGCTCAAGACCATCCGCAGTTCCGATTACCTGTCGTTCTGCTACGACCAGTTACTCGATCACAGCGACAGCCTGTGCATCTTCGGCCACGCCCTGGGCGAGCAGGACAGCCACATCGTCCGCGCCTTGCGCCTGGCGAAACCGAAGACTGTGGCGATCTCGATCTATCCGCGCAGCGCGGCGTTCATCCAGCACCAGAAGCGGCATTACGCGAAAGTGTTCGAAGGCACGGGCGCCGAATTGCGCTTCTTTGATTCCAAGAGCCATGCGCTGGGCCATCCGAAGTTGTCGGTGCCAGTCGAGGACTGATCATTCCTCGCTGCTGTGCACCACCACCAGCAACTGCGCCTGCACCTCACCCACCGAGCGGATCCGGTGCGGTTTCTGCGCATTGAAATGCAGCGCGTCGCCCCGCTCCAGCAGTACCCGTTCGTTCATGAAGTCCACTTCGACCCGGCCTTCGTGGACGAACAGGAACTCCTCGCCCAAGTGTTCCTTGAAGGTCTTGTCGGTGAATTCGCTCGGCGGATAAATGATGAACGGCAGCAGGCTGCGTTCGCTGACCTGATGGGCCAGCACCGCGTAGCCGGGGCTGTGATCGTTGGCCGCCAGTGACTGGCGCTCGTGGCTGCGCACCAGGCTGTAGCTGTCGAGGCTGACGTTGTCTTCGGAGAACAACTCCTCGACTTTCACGTTCAGCGCTTTCGCCAGTTTCAACGCGGCGGCAATCGACGGCGTGTTCAACCCGCGTTCGACTTTCGATAGGTAACTCTTGGTCATGCCGGATTTCTCGGCCAGTGCCTCAAGGGTTACGCCAAGTTTTTTTCTCAATAATTTCAAACGGATAGACATGCGGAGCGATTAATCCAGCAAAGGAAAGACGATTTGTCCTTGCCAATGACACAAAGTGTCATATAGCCTCTTAAGTGTCATCCATGGCAACCACCACAGGACACGGATATGGCCAAGACATTAGCACTACCCAAAGACCAACTGGTCAAGCAAGCGCTGACACAGATGCAAAACACCCTGGCAGATAATACGTGGACGGACCGGCAAAAGCTGGCCCTGACCTGCCGGATCCTCTTCGAAAGCGGTCACGATTCGGGCCTCGCCGGGCAGATCACCGCCCGTGGCCCGCAGCCGGGCACTTACTACACTCAGCAACTGGGGCTGGGGTTCGACGAAATCACCGCGAGCAATCTGCTGCTGGTCAACGAAGACCTGGAAGTGCTCGAAGGTCACGGCATGGCCAACCCGGCCAACCGTTTCCACAGCTGGGTGTACCGCGCCCGGCCCGACGTGAACTGCATCATCCACACCCATCCGACGCACATTGCCGCGCTGTCGATGCTGGAAGTACCGTTGCAGATTTCCCACATGGACCTGTGTCCGCTGTACGACGATTGCGCGTTCCTTGAAGGCTGGCCGGGTGTGCCGGTCGGTAACGAAGAAGGCGAACTGATTGCCGGCGCACTGGGCGATAAACGGGCGATCCTGCTTTCCCACCACGGTCAGTTGTCCACCGGAACGACCATCGAGGAAGCCTGTGTCATCGCGCAATTGATCGAGCGCGCCGCCAAGCTGCAATTGCTGGCAATGGCTGCCGGGACGATCAAACCGATCATCCCCGAACTGGGTCGCGAGGCGCATGACTGGGTGTCGAAACCCAAACGCCACGCCGCTGCATTCAACTACTACGCCCGGCAGAACCTGCGTCAACACGCCGATTGCCTGAACTGATTCGCCACTGCGACGGAGAACACACATGTCCAACATTCACGGCATCATCGGCTACACCATCACCCCGTTCGGCGCCAACGGCGAAGGTCTTGATCTGGAGGCCCTTGGCCGCTCGATCGACCGGCTGATCGACGGCGGCGTCCATGCCATCGCACCGCTGGGCAGCACCGGCGAAGGCGCTTACCTGAGCGACTCGGAGTGGGACCAGGTCGCCGAGTTCAGCATCAAGCACGTCGCCAAACGCGTGCCGACCGTGGTCAGCGTGTCCGACCTGACCACCGCCAAAGCCGTGCGTCGTGCACGCTTTGCCGAAGCCCACGGCGCCGACGTGGTGATGGTGCTGCCGGCGTCCTACTGGAAGCTGACCGAGGCGGAAATCCTCGCCCATTACCGCGCCATCGGCGACAGCATCGGCGTGCCGATCATGCTCTACAACAACCCGGCCACCAGCGGCACCGACATGTCGGTGGAACTGATCCTGCGCATCGTCAACGGCGTGGAAAACGTAACCATGGTCAAAGAGAGCACCGGCGACATCCAGCGCATGCACAAGCTGCAACTGCTGGGCGAAGGCCAGGTGCCGTTCTACAACGGCTGCAACCCGCTGGCGCTGGAAGCCTTTGCAGCCGGGGCCAAGGGCTGGTGCACGGCGGCACCGAACCTGATCCCGCAGCTCAACCTGGATCTGTACGAAGCCACGTTGGCGGGGGATCTGGGCAAGGCGCGGGAGTTGTTCTACCGCCAGTTGCCGTTGCTGGATTTCATCCTCAAGGGCGGATTGCCGGCGACGATCAAGGCCGGGCTGCGTGACACCGGGCTGGAAGTCGGCGACCCACGCTTGCCGGTATTCCCGTTGAGCGAGGCCGGGCGCACTCAGTTGCAGGCTATTCTCAAAGTCCTGCGCTGATCTTCAAGCACGACAAAAAACCTGTGGGATCGGCAAGCTGCCGGTCCCACAGGTTTTTGTGCTGAAGGTGAAATCAGAGCACCGGCAACGTCTTGTCTTTGATCACCTTGGTCGGCCCGTTGGCCTTGACCGCTGCAATACCTTTGGCGCACGCCGCTTCGGACGAATAGGATTCGCTGCTGCCGATAATCTGGTGATTGGCAGCCTTGAGGTTGAAATACGGATGCCCGTCCTTCGTCGATTTTTTCTCGTAGCGCTCGTCCAGCGGACTGTTGGCCTGCACCGAGGCGATGCCGTTGTCGGCGGCGCTGCGCGTGGTGTAGAGCTCGCTGGTCAGAATCGTTTCGGCATTCGCCGCTTTCAGCACGAACCTGAACTGGCCGTTGCTGCTTTTACTGACTTCGTACCATCCGGACATGCTGTTTCTCCTTTTCGATGGATCACAGAGTGATTTTAGTCCCGAGCAAACCGAGGAAACCGGCCAGCCATTTCGGATGCGCCGGCCAGGCTGGAGCCGTGGCCAGATTGCCCTGGACATGGCCGTCCGTGACCGGAATGTCGATGTAGGTGCCGCCAGCCAGACGCACTTCCGGGGCACAGGCCGGATAGGCGCTGCACTCGCGCCCTTCGAGAATTCCCGCCGCCGCCAGCAGCTGCGCTCCATGACAAACGGCGGCAATCGGCTTGCCGGCCTTGTCGAAGGCTCGCACCAGTTCCAAGACTTTGTCATTCAGCCGCAGGTACTCCGGCGCACGACCACCGGGCACCAGCAAGGCGTCGTAATCCTTGGCATCGACCTTGGCGAAATCGAAGTTCAGGGCAAACAGATGCCCGGGTTTCTCGCTGTAAGTCTGGTCCCCTTCAAAGTCATGGATCGCCGTGCGCACAGTCTTGCCGGCGGCCTTGTCCGGGCACACGGCGTGCACGGTGTGCCCGACCATTTGCAGGGCCTGGAACGGCACCATCACTTCGTAGTCTTCGACGTAATCGCCGACCAGCATCAGAATCTTTTTCGCGGCCATGGACAGGACTCCTCTGGTGAATGCACAGGAGTATTCAAAGTAGTCCAAGGACCGCGATGGCGTTCGCAAACTGTATGGATAACTCTGCGCCTAGCTGTAGCAGCACGATGCGCAAGGTTTGTGGCTAGATGAAGCCAACTCCCTGCCACTTTCGAATCTGGTTGCCATCATGTCTTCGCGCGAAAACACCGGCATGGCCCTCGGCCTGCTCGGCGTGGTGATTTTCAGCCTTACCCTGCCCTTCACCCGCATCGTGGTGCAGGAGCTTCACCCGCTGCTCAATGGCTTGGGCCGCGCATTGTTCGCGGCAATTCCGGCAGCAGCGCTGTTGTTGTGGCGTCGGGAAAAATGGCCGACCTGGAAGCAAGTCAAAGGCCTGAGCCTGGTGATCGCCGGGGTGATTCTCGGGTTCCCGGTACTCTCGGCGTGGGCCATGCAGACCTTGCCGGCGTCCCACGGTGCGCTGGTCAATGGCTTGCAGCCGCTGTGCGTGGCGCTTTACGCGGCGTGGCTGTCCCATGAACGTCCGTCGAAAGCCTTCTGGGCCTGCGCCGCTTTGGGCAGTGCGCTGGTGCTGGGCTATGCGTTGTACACCGGCGCCGGCAGCATTCAGGCCGGGGATTTGCTGATGCTCGGGGCGATTGCGGTGGGTGGTCTGGGTTATGCCGAAGGCGGGCGTCTGGCCCGGGAGATGGGCGGCTGGCAAGTGATCTGCTGGGCGCTGGTGCTGTCGACGCCATTGCTGATCGGCCCGGTGCTGTATCTGGCGTTGCAGCATCAGGGCGCAGTGTCGACGAAAACCTGGTGGGCCTTTGGTTACGTCGCGCTGTTTTCGCAGTTCCTGGGTTTCTTCGCCTGGTACGCCGGGCTGGCCATGGGTGGCATTGCCCGGGTCAGTCAGATCCAGTTGTTGCAGATCTTCTTCACCATCGCGTTTTCCGCGCTGTTCTTCGGTGAACACGTGGAGCCGATCACCTGGCTGTTCGCCTGCGGGGTGATCGCGACGGTGATGCTCGGGCGCAAGACCGCGGTGCGCCCGGCTCAACCGGGCACGTTACCGGCCGGGGTTCAGCTCAAGCCTTGAGTGGCAACAGGCCATCGGCGAGCAGCAGGGTTTCCAGGCAGTGCTCGCTGATGTTGTAGAACGCCTTGAGCTCTTGAATCTTCACCAGCAACTGGGCCGGGTCCACCGGCTCGGCGCGCTTCACGGCGAGGATCATCTTGTTCTTGTTGGTGTGCTCCAGCGAAATGAACTCGAACACCTTGGTCTCGTAACCGCAGGCTTCAAGGAACAGCGCACGCAGACTATCGGTGACCATTTCCGCCTGCTGGCCCAGGTGCAAACCGTATTGCAGCATCGGCTTGAGCAGCGCCGGGCTCTGGATCTGCAAGCGGATCTGTTTGTGGCAACACGGCGAGCACATGATGATTGAGGCGCCGGAACGGATGCCGGTGTGGATCGCGTAATCGGTGGCGATGTCGCATGCATGCAGGGCGATCATCACCTCCAGCTCGCTCGGCGCCACGCTGCGCACGTCGCCGCATTTGAACACCAGCCCCGGGTGTTCAAGTTTCGCAGCGGCGGCGTTGCACAGGTTGACCATTTCTTCGCGCAGTTCGACGCCGGTGACTTCGCCCTCGGCCTTCAAGGTGTTGCGCAGATAGTCATGAATGGCGAACGTCAGGTAACCCTTGCCCGAACCGAAATCCGCCACCCGCACCGGTTTGTCCAGGGCCAGCGGCGAGGACGTCAGGGCGTGGCTGAAGACTTCGATGAACTTGTTGATCTGCTTCCACTTGCGCGACATCGCCGGGATCAGCTCATGTTGCGCGTTGGTCACGCCCAGGTCCTTGAGGAACGGTCGACTCAACTCAAGGAAGCGGTTTTTCTCGCGGTTATGCTCGGCGGACGGCACTTCGCGCAATTGCTGGGGTTTGCTCATGAACAGCGAACTCTTGCCCTTTTTGCTGTATTCGAGCTGGGCTTCGTCAGTCAGTGTCAGCAAATGCGCATTTTTGAACGCCGCCGGCAACAGCCCGGCAATCGTCGCTACCGCTTCATCCAGCGGCAGGTTCTTGGTGATGTCGCGGGTCTTGTAGCGATAAACGAACGACAGGCACGGCTGCGCCTTGACCGTCACCGGCTTGATGATGATCCGCTGCAGATCCGCTTCTTCGCCGACGTACTTGGCCAGCACCAGTTTGATGAAGCCGTTCTGTTCGAGGCTGGTTTGCAGCAGCTCGATGAACTGGGCGTGGTGGTCGGGGGTGGAAACGGCGATGGCAGACATGCAGAAAACGGCCTCAGACAGGCAAATCGGGAATGGTGGGTAGTTTAGGGGGGATGGGGATTGGGGACACGCTCTTATTTACCGAACGGCGTTTAAAAGCGGCCCTCACCCCAGCCCTCTCCCGGAGGGAGAGGGAGCCGATTGGGGGATATTGAGGAGATACGTCGACTTGAACGATTGGCGTTGAATCCATATTCGACTCGGTATTTCAGGTCGATAGATAGCGGCAGACACTTCGGTCGGCTCCCTCTCCCCCTGGGAGAGGGCTGGGGTGAGGGCTGCGATCTCAAGTCCTACAAAAATTGCAGAAACTACCCCAACACCACCAACCGATTCGGCAGCTCATTCCTCACCTGCGTCACCGGCACATGCACCTTGAGCAACTCGCCGCACGCTTCAATGCAGGTGACAAATCCCTGCAACGTCTGCCCCTGCCGCACCTGCTCGGTAAACACCGCGACAATCGAATCCCAAGTCTTGTTATCCAGTTTTTTGGATATCCCTTCGTCCACCAGGATTTCCACGTACCGCTCGGCCTCGCAGACAAAAATCAGCATGCCGGTACCGCCCACCGTGTGGTGCAGGTTCTGTTCGAGAAACTGCCGCCGCGCCAGGTTCGAGGCGCGCCAGTGCCGGACATGGCGCGGGATCAGATGGGTAGTGACTTTGGGCAGACGAAACACCAGGCACAGCACGACAAAACTGACCCACTGCACCAGCAGCAGACTGTGCATCGTCAGCCAGCCGGTCAGGTAGTGCACGATGCCCGGCACCACCAGCGCCAGCAGACTGGCCCAGAGCAGCGGGATGTACGCGTAGTCGTCGGCGCGGGCCGCCAGCACCGTCACCAGTTCGGCGTCGGTGTCGCGCTCGACCCGGGCGATGGCCTCGGCGACCTTGCGTTGTTCGTGTTCAGTCAGTAATGCCATGTCGTGTAGTGCCTGCTCTCATTATTGTTATCACCAGCCGCCGGAAGACCCGCCCCCGCCGAAACTGCCACCGCCGCCGCTGAAGCCCCCGCCTCCACCGCCGCCGCCAAATCCACCGCCACCAAAGCCGCCCCCTCCTCCGGAGCCGCCCCGGCCGGCGGGAAGGATACCGAGCATCTGGCAGACAAAAACAGTCAGGATGAACAACATCACCAGAAATACGAACAACGCCGGGTGGCGCGTGACGAAATCATCCGACGGATCGCCAGCCGATTCGTACACCGTGGAGGGTTCGTCCAGCGGATTGCCGCCCAGCACCACCAGCATCGCCGCCACGCCGTCGCTGATGCCCTTGCTGAAATTGCCGGCCTTGAACGACGGTGTGATGACCTGATGAATGATCACCGAACTCTGGGCATCGGTCAGGCGATCCTCCAGCCCGTAGCCGACTTCGATGCGCAATTTGCGCTCGTCCCGTGCGACGATCAGCAGCGCGCCATTGTTCTTGTCCTTCTGGCCGATGCCCCAGTGCCGGCCCAGTTCGACGCCATAGTCTTCGATGGTGGCGCCTTGCAGGTTCGGCAGCGTCACGACTACCAACTGCTCGCCGGTCGCCTGTTCGTGGGCCTGCAACTGCTGGTCCAGTTGCGCGCGCACCGAGGGCTCGATCATCTGCGCGTCGTCCACCACCCGCCCGGTCAGCGCCGGAAAGGTCAACTCGGCCCGGGCGCTGACGGCGAACAGCCACAGCATCAGCACCAGACCCATCTTCAACACACGCATGGGCATCCCCGGCTCAGAACTTCACTTCCGGGGCCTTGTCCGCGCCGGGGCTGGTGGCTTCGAAGGTCTCGCGGATCGGCAAATTGCTATACATCACGCTGTGCCACAGGCGACCGGGAAAAGTGCGGATCTCGGTGTTGTACTTCTGTACCGCCAGAATGAAATCCCGGCGGGCCACGGCGATGCGGTTTTCCGTCCCCTCGAGTTGCGATTGCAGAGCGAGGAAGTTCTGGTTGGCCTTCAGGTCCGGATAGCGCTCGGACACCACCATCAACCGACTCAAGGCACCGGTCAGTTGATCCTGAGCCTGCTGGAACTGCTTGAGTTTTTCCGGGTTGTCGAGGGTGCTGGCATCGACCTGGATCGAGGTCGCCTTGGCACGGGCCTCGACCACCGCCGTCAGGGTTTCCTCCTCATGTTTGGCATAACCCTTCACGGTTTCCACCAGATTGGGGATCAGGTCGGCGCGGCGTTGGTACTGGTTCTGCACCTGGCCCCAGGCGGCCTTGGCCTGTTCGTCTAGGGTGGGAATATTGTTGATACCGCAAGCGGTCAACAACGTGGCCAGCACCAGCAAGGTGGCGACCTGCAAACGCGAGCGGTAGACAGGACTGACATTCATCGGACGGGTGCTCCCTTGCACATTTCATGAATAATGACTCGCGAAACATTCTCAGCCGGCGGTTGGGGCATAATCGCCCGCGCCACTGGATTGCGGCGGGCCGATGGGCTAAAAAGAGGCCCTGCGCGATCACGTCGCCGAAACTTTCGACGTACATTCGGCTGTCGTTTTCTGAATCAGCACCCGAACAACAATAGTCGCTCCCTAAATTTTGGCTGGCCGGCGTTGTAACGCCGTTTAGGCCCTTGAGAAAACTATTCATGAAGAAGCTGTGTTTGCTGGGCCTGTTCGTCAGCCTGGCCAGTCATCAAGTACTGGCCGCCACGACCCCGGTACCCCTGGAAAACAAGGACGCGTTCATCAGCAACCTGATGAAGCAAATGACCCTCGACGAGAAGATCGGCCAGTTGCGCCTGATCAGCATCGGCCCGGAAATGCCTCGCGAACTGATCCGCAAAGAGATCGCCGCCGGCAACATCGGTGGCACGTTCAACTCGATCACCCGCCCGGAAAACCGTCCGATGCAGGACGCGGCCATGCGCAGTCGGCTGAAGATTCCGATGTTTTTCGCGTACGACGTGATCCACGGTCATCGTACGATTTTCCCGATTCCGCTGGCCCTGGCATCGAGCTGGGACATGGACGCCATCGGTCAGTCCGGTCGCGTTGCCGCCAAAGAGGCCGCCGCCGACAGCCTCGACATCACGTTCGCGCCGATGGTCGACATCTCCCGCGACCCGCGCTGGGGCCGCAGCTCCGAAGGTTTCGGTGAAGACACCTACCTGACGTCGCGCATCGCCAAAGTGATGGTCAAGGCCTATCAAGGCGACACGCCGAGCGCGGCCGACAGCATCATGGCCAGCGTCAAGCACTTCGCCCTGTACGGCGCGGTCGAGGGTGGTCGCGATTACAACACCGTCGACATGAGCCCGGTGAAGATGTACCAGGACTACCTGCCGCCATACCGCGCCGCGATTGATGCCGGCGCCGGTGGCGTGATGGTGGCGTTGAACTCGATCAACGGCATCCCGGCCACCGCCAACACCTGGCTGATGAACGACCTGTTGCGCAAGGACTGGGGCTTCAAGGGCCTGGCGGTCAGCGACCACGGTGCGATTTTCGAACTGATCAAGCATGGCGTGGCCGCCGACGGTCGCGAAGCGGCGAAGCTGGCGATCAAGGCCGGCATCGACATGAGCATGAACGACACCCTGTACGGCAAAGAACTGCCAGGGCTGCTCAAGTCCGGCGAGATCGAACAGAAAGACATCGATAACGCGGTGCGTGAAGTCCTCGCCGCCAAGTACGACATGGGCCTGTTCAAGGACCCGTACCTGCGTATCGGCAAGGCCGAAGACGATCCGGCCGACACCTACGCCGACAGCCGTCTGCACCGCGCCGACGCCCGTGACGTCGCCCGTCGCAGTCTGGTGTTGCTGAAGAACCAGAACGAAACCCTGCCACTGAAGAAGACCGCTAAAGTCGCCCTGGTCGGTCCGCTGGCCAAGGCCCCGATCGACATGATGGGCAGTTGGGCTGCCGCCGGTCGTCCGGCACAATCGGTCACCCTGTTCGACGGCATGAGCAACGTGATCGGCGACAAGTCGAACCTGATCTACGCCCGTGGCGCCAACATCACCAGCGACAAGAAAGTCCTCGACTACCTGAACTTCCTCAACTTCGATGCGCCGGAAGTGGTCGATGACCCGCGCCCGGCCAACGTGCTGATCGACGAAGCGGTGAAAGCAGCGAAGGACGCCGACGTGGTGGTCGCGGCGGTGGGCGAGTCCCGTGGCATGTCCCACGAATCGTCTAGTCGTACCGACCTGAACATTCCGGAAAACCAGCGTGAGCTGATCCGCGCCCTGAAAGCCACCGGCAAGCCATTGGTGCTGGTGCTGATGAACGGCCGTCCGCTGACGATCCTTCAGGAAAAAGAACAGGCTGACGCAATCCTGGAAACCTGGTTCAGCGGCACCGAGGGCGGCAACGCCATCGCCGACGTGTTGTTCGGCGACTACAACCCTTCGGGCAAACTGCCGGTGACCTTCCCGCGTTCCGTGGGTCAGATCCCGACTTACTACAACCACCTGAGCATCGGCCGGCCGTTCACGCCGGGCAAACCGGGCAACTACACCTCGCAGTATTTCGATGACACCACAGGTCCCCTGTTCCCGTTCGGTTTCGGCCTGAGCTACACCGATTTCGCCTTGAGCGACATGGCGCTGTCGTCGACCACCCTGAACGCCACCGGCAAGCTCGACGCCAGTGTCACGGTGAAAAACACCGGCAAGCGTGATGGCGAAACCGTGGTGCAGCTGTACATCCAGGACGTCACCGGTTCGATGATCCGTCCGGTCAAGGAGCTGAAGAACTTCCAGAAAATCATGCTCAAGGCCGGCGAGCAGAAAGTCGTGCACTTCACCATCAGCGAAGATGACCTGAAGTTCTACAACGCGCAGCTCAAATACGCGGCAGAGCCTGGCAAGTTCAACGTGCAGATCGGCCTGGACTCCCAGGACGTGACGCAGCAGAGCTTTGAATTGCTTTAAGTAACACTGCGAAACCAATGTGGGAGCGGGCTTGGTCCGGGCGGCGATCCGACGAAGGCGATGTATCAGCGACATCTGTGCTGAATGACACTCCGCCTTCGCGAGCAAGCCCGCTCCCACATTTGACTTATGGAATGCTCGAAATCAGAGTTATCCGCGTCTGTCGAGCAAGTTGACCACCACCCGATCCACCCATCCCCACACCCGCTGCTTCACCCGCCGCCACAACGGCCGGCGCTGCCATTCCTCCAGACTCACCTGCTGACTCAGGCCGAAGTCCTTCTCGAAACTCGCCACCACCGCTGCCGTCAGTGACGGATCCAGCGCCTCCAGATTCGCTTCAAGGTTGAAGCGCAGGTTCCAGTGATCGAAATTGCACGAACCGATGCTCACCCAATCGTCCACCAGCACCATTTTCAGGTGCAGGAAACACGGCTGGTATTCGAAGATCTTCACTCCGGCCTTGAGCAGGCGCGGGTAGTAGCGATGCCCGGCATAACGCACCGACGGGTGATCGGTGCGCGGCCCGGTCAGCAGCAGGCGCACATCGAGACCACGGGCGGCGGCCTTGCGCAGGGAGCGGCGGATTTTCCAGGTCGGCAGAAAGTACGGCGTCGCCAGCCAGATGCGCTTCTGGCCGCTGTTCAGTGCGCGGAACAGCGATTGCAGAATGTCGCGATGCTGGCGGGCATCGGCGTAAGCCACACGCCCCATGCCCTCGCCCGTGTCGGGCACGCGTGGCAAACGTGGCAGGCCGAAATTCGCGTGGGGTTTCCAGGCTCGACGATGGCGGTTGGCGATCCATTGGCGGTCGAACAGCAACTGCCAGTCGAGCACCAAGGGGCCTGTGATGTGCACCATCACTTCGTGCCATTCGCTGGTGTCGTGGCCCGGTGTCCAGAATTCGTCGGTCACCCCGGTGCCGCCGACCACCGCCAGACGCTGATCGACCAGCAACAGCTTGCGGTGATCGCGATAGAAATTGCCGACCCAGCGCCGCCAGTTCAGACGATTGTAAAAACGCAGTTCAACACCGGCGAGGGTCAGGCGCTGACGCAAGGTCAGGGTGAAGGCGAGGCTGCCGTAATCGTCGAACAGACAACGCACCCGCACGCCCCGCTCGGCTGCCAGCACCAGCGCCTGAACCACGGTTTCGGCACAGGCGCCGGCCTCCACCAGGTACAGCTCCAGTTCGATCTGCTCACGGGCGCGGGCGATTTCCTCCAGCATGCGCGGGAAAAATTGCGGGCCGTCGATCAACAGCTCGAAGCGGTTGCCGTCCCGCCACGGGAACACTGCGCCGCGCATGTCAGCGGGCCGTGAAGATCAGCACCGCACCCACCGGCACCGACAGACTGATGGCTGACAGGCCGGCCATGCTGCGCAGGCGTTCCAGGCCCGGCAGCAGATCGAAATCCTCGGCGTTGATGACCAGCGGCTCCAGCGTCACCACTTGAAAACGTCGGTCATCGAGGCGCGTGGCGAGCAATTCGGCGGGATATTCGTGCTGTTTGCCGTGCAGGTTGACGGTCAGCGGCAGGCGCAATTCAAGCTGCGCGCCGGGGGCCAGATCGTTGATCGGGCGCAGGTCGATTTGCGTGGTGATGGTCGCCTCGGGGAATTGCTCGATCTGGAACAACTCCTTGCGCATGCGCTCGTCGCGCAGCGGGATGCCGCTGTTGATCGAGTCCAGCTCGACCTCGACTTCGGCGCGGCCATCGGGGTCGACCTTGCCGTGCAGCACCAGAAAGCGCTGCACTTCGGACACATTGGCGTTTTTCGTGCTGACGAACGACAGCCGCGACGACTCGCCGTCCAGATACCAGTTGGCCTGGGCCGGCAGCGCAGCAGCGCCCAGCAGCAGGCCGGCGAAGGCGTTGCACAGAGAACGGTTGAACATTGAAGACTCGTGGGGCCGATAAACCTGCACGAACCTTAACTGGCCGTAGCGCTATTGCAAACCGCTAGATCACGGTTGCAGGCGACACCCCTGGCGCTGGCCCTGCCAGTGTGCAGTGTTGCTGCGGCCCATCCCACTGACGGTGATGGTCTTGCTGACGGCGTCATCGTTGAAACTGCCGGTCGGCAACCACTGCTTCACGTAGCCCCGACAATACTCGGCATCGTTGTTCATCACGTAGCGGCAGGAACAATATTCCTTGGCGGTGTAGGCGCTGATGATGTCCGGGAACGCCCACAGATTCTCGCGTTCGTGCCAGCCCCAGCCCAGCAGCAAGACGAGCAGCACCAGCAGGATTCGTCTGAACAACTTCATGGCCGCACCGCCCCAAGCACACGCTTGAGCAATTCGTTGTGGCGATAGCTGCCGTCGCGGTCATCGCCGTAGCGCACGATCACCAGTTTTTCGCTCGGGATCACGTATAGCGCCTGGCCCCAGTGACCGAGAGCGGCGAAGGTGTCGGGTGGCGCGTCGGCCCACGGAGCGGCGGCGCCGTCCACCGGGCGATTGAGCCACCAGTGGCCGCCGGGCACGGCTTCGTCCTGATTCGCCTTGTAGCCGGCGAAGGGTTGGCGGTTGAAGGCGACCCAATCCCTGGGCAGCAACTGTCGGTCGTTCCAGCGTCCGTCCCGCTCCATCAACAGTCCGATTCGCGCCAGGTCCCGGGCCGTCAGATAGGCATAGGAAGAGGCGACGAAAGTGCCCGTGGCATCGGTTTCCCACGTGGCATGACGGATGCCCAAGGGATCGAAAAGCGCTGTCCATGGATAGTCCGGATAACGCTGCGGGCCGACGATGGTTCTCAGTGCCGCCGCCAACAGATTGCTGTCGCCGCTGGAATAGCGGAATGCCTGGCCCGCTGGTGCATAGCTGTCGTGATCGGCGGTGAAGGCGGCCATGTCACGGTGGCCGCGGGTGTAGAGCATCGCCACCACCGAGGATTTCAGCGGGGCGTATTCGTAATCTTCCTGCCAGTCGATGCCCGAGGCCCAGTGCAGCAGATCCTTGATCGTGATGGCCGGGTGTTTTTCCAGCGCCGGGTAAAACGTCACGGCCGGGTCATCGAGCTTGAACAAGCCTTCGCCGTACGCCACACCGAGCACCGTGGCCATGAGGCTTTTGCTGATCGACCAGGTCAGGTGCGGCGTGTCGGCGGTGGTCGCGGCGGCGTAACGTTCGTAGATGAGCTGACCGTCGCGGATCACCAGCAAGGCATCGGTGCGGATGCCCTGGCGGGTGTTGTCATCGCGGTGGGGAAAGGCGTAGGCCTCCAGTGCATCGACGGCCGGGCCGGTGAGTTTCGGGCCGCTCGGCCATTGCTCGGTCGGCCATTGCTCGGCGTGAGACGTGAAGCTGATCAGCAGCAGAAACAGGGACAGGCCTTTGAACATGGTGAGGGCTCTGGGGATGAACCTGACAAGACTAGCCGGCGTTCATGACAGATGTGTTTTGACTTGCTGCCAACGCCTTGGCCAGACGCTTGGCCCGCGCACCTGCGGCCAGTTGCATGACCGATTGATCGCGTTGCCACATCGCCGACCACTCCGGATTGCCGTCGCGCAGTGCCTGATCAACCTCCGGTTTGAGCCCGTCGAACTGCGCAAACAAGCCACCGAGCAACACATGCCCGGCGGGATTGTTCGGCGGCTGGCGGCTCACTTCCGCGCACCCGGCCAATAACGCCAGCAAGCGTAATTGCAGCGGTTGATGCCAACCGCTGTCCTGACCGACGCCGTACAGCCACGCGGTCATCGCACTCAGCACATAGACATCCTCAAGGGTGCGGAACGGTTTGACGTACGCGTCCCAACCGTCCCCGGCGAGCAATTCGCACATTGCATCGTCGAGATACAAGCGGCCATGGCTGACGTCCGGCATCAACGGCAGTGGCGGAAGTTTTTCCACGCGCACACCGGATTCGCCGGGGTACACCACCGCCAGACTCAGGCGCGGCGATTCGCCGGGTTGTTCACTGCGGGCGGCGATCAGCAGCCAGTCCGCCGCATCGCCGGCGGTGACGAAATCCTTTTGCCCGGTGAGGTGCAGATCCGTGAGCCGGGTCTGCATGTCCGCCGGGCGCAGGCTGCGCTGTTCGGTCGCACACAAAGCGCCGAGGCTTGGCGGCGCGCTCGGCCAAAGCATGCGCAACGCGGCCTGATAACCCACCAGAAACGCCAGCCCCGGCGTCGCCATCCGCCGCCCGCCTGCTACCGCCAGTTCGAACGGCGTCACGCTGCCCAGTTGATGCAGCAGCGTGGCGAAACCCTCCGCCAGGTCGGCAACGGCGGGCAGGCGTTCACGGCATTCAAGCAGGGTCGACCAGGTCATCAGAGGCTCCTCGTGGGCTGTCATATAAGCATCACCAAACATTCATGGCGATGACACCGGGGCTACATAGCCTGACTTTGCACAACACAGCTGCATAAAGAAAGTCGATCGGCTGTAACCCACGACGGGTTAAAGGCCCGTACGGAGATTCAAATGACTCAGATCGCCCGCATCAGCGACACCGGCAATGAACGCCGCCTGCAAGCCGAACGCCTGATCGGCGCCGAGGCCCTGCAGCAAGCCCAGGCCTTGCGTTTCAACGTGTTCAGCGGCGAGTTCAACGCCAAGCTGAAAGGCGCGGAACTGGGTCTGGACATGGATGACTATGATGTTCACTGCAGCCACATCGGCGTGCGTGACCTGAACACCGGCCGCCTGGTGGCGACCACCCGCTTGCTCGATCACACCGCCGCCAGCAGCCTGGGCAAGTTCTACAGCGAAGAAGAATTCAGCCTGCACGGCCTCGCCGGTCTGCAAGGCCCGATCCTGGAAATCGGCCGCACCTGCGTCGACCCGGCCTACCGCAACGGCGGCACCATCGCCGTGCTCTGGGGCGAACTGGCCGAAGTCCTGAACCAGGGCGGCTACAGCTACCTGATGGGTTGCGCGAGCATCCCGATGCAGGACGGCGGCGTGCAGGCCCACGCGATCATGCAGCGCCTGCGCGAACGTTACCTGTGCACCGAACACCTGCGCGCCGAGCCGAAGAATCCGCTGCCAAGCCTCGACATTCCGTCGAACGTGATCGCCGAAATGCCACCGCTGCTCAAGGCCTACATGCGCCTGGGCGCGAAGATCTGCGGCGAGCCGTGCTGGGACGAAGACTTCCAGGTCGCCGACGTGTTCATCCTGCTCAAGCGCGACGAACTCTGCCCGCGCTACGCCAAGCACTTCAAGGCGGCCGTGTGATGAGCCGGCTGCGGGTGTACGCGCGGATCGCGCGGGTGCTGCTGGTGGTGACGCTGGGTTTGAGCATGGCCAGTGTCTTCGGGGTTTTCGAGCGATTGGGTCTGGCCCATTCGATGCAACGCCGGCAGCGCTGGTCGCGGTTTTTCATGGCGCGCCTGAGCAATGCCCTGCCCTTTCGCGTGACCGTCCACGGTGAGTTGCCGAAACAATCGATGCTGTGGGTCAGCAATCATGTGTCGTGGACCGATATTCCGCTGCTCGGGATGCTCACGCCGCTGTCGTTTCTGTCCAAGGCCGAAGTGCGCACCTGGCCGGTGGCCGGCTGGCTGGCGGCGAAGGCCGGCAGCCTGTTCATCCGTCGCGGTTCGGGCGACAGCCAGTTGATCCGCAAGCAGATGACCCGTCACCTGCAAACCGATCATCCGCTGCTGATGTTCCCCGAAGGCACCACCACCGACGGCCGCTCGCTGCGTACCTTTCATGGTCGTCTGCTGTCGGCGGCGATTGACTCCGAAGTGATGCTGCAACCGGTAGCGATCCGTTATCTGCGCGATGGCGAAATCGATACGCTAGCACCGTTCATTGGCGACGATGATCTGCTGTCGCACCTGATGCGCCTGTTCAGCAACGATTGCGGCGATGTGGAAGTTCACCTGCTCAAGCCGATCGCCTGCCAGGGTCGGGAACGTGCGGCACTGGCGTACGAAGCCCAGCAAGCGGTGCAGAAAGCGTTGTTCGGCGAGGTGGCCAAACCGGCCGAACCGCGCCGTGCAGGTGAACTGATCGCTGCCTGATCGTCCTCATCTGCCTACAGCTGCCGGCCTGCAAAGTCCTGCAGCTGTGGGTAGAACAAACGAAAGTCGTCGCTGAGCGGTTCATACAGACGCCGCAACTCCTGCATCGCCCCCGCCAGTTCTTCAGGCTTGCTCAGGCGCCGGGAAATCCCGCGCAGCACCTGCTCCAGCACTTCGAATTCCTGATACGAACCCAACCAGTCATTGGCCACCATGTGCGGGGCGATTTTCGCCAGACGCTCGGGCAATTGCTGCTCGCTGGACAGCACTCGGTAGACGTCAGTGGTGAATTGCCCCAGCGGTCGGTCGGCGTACAGCGTCCAGTCCCGGGCCAGGCAATGGTCGAAAAACACGTCGAGGACGATGCCGGCGTAACGGCGTCGGGTCGAGGTAAAACGAGCCAGTGAAGCATCCACCAGCGGGTGGCGATCGGTGAAGACATCGATCTGACGATGCAGGGCAATCGCCGCTTCGATCTCCGGATCAAACTGCCCTTGCAGCCGTCCTTTGACGAAATCGCCATACAGACTGCCGAGCCATTGACCGGGACGCTGGCCACCGAGGTGTAAATGTGCGAGATAGTTCATGGGCGCAGCTTAGCACCGCGCCCACGTTTGTTTACACCTCACATATCGTTATAACCCGATATACCGATTTATGCGGTCGTCAGATCGAATTCATATTGGTATATCGCGAAATACCGATTTAAAGTTCGCCTCATCGCGATATAGCGCTACACACATCACGAGCAACCAGCCATGAACATTGACCTCGACGAAATAATAAAAGCCCTGGCACACCCAGTACGGCGAGACATCCTCAACTGGCTGAAAGACCCGAAAGCCCAGTTTCCGGAACAGATCCACAACCACGAGTACGGCATCTGCGCCGGTCAGATCGATCAACGCTGCGGCCTGTCGCAATCAACTGTCTCCGCTCACCTGGCCACCCTGCAACGCGCCGGTTTGATCAGCAGCCAGAAGGCCGGCCAGTGGCACTTTTTCAAACGCAACGAGGACGTGATCCAGGCGTTCCTCAGCACTCTCAGCAAAGAGCTCTGACCCTTAACGTCAGCCAGCCAAAAGGACCAAACGATGCCCCTCTCGCTCCTCATACTCGCCCTGAGCGCCTTCGCCATCGGCACCACCGAGTTCGTCATCATGGGCCTGCTGCCCGATGTGGCGGCCGACCTCGGTGTGTCGATTCCCGGAGCCGGCTGGCTGGTGACCGGTTACGCCCTGGGCGTGGCGATTGGTGCACCGTTCATGGCAATGGCCACCGCCAAACTGCCGCGCAAGGCTGCACTGGTAGCGTTGATGGGCATCTTCATTATCGGCAACCTGCTCTGCGCCATCGCCACTGACTACGAGGTGCTGATGTTCGCCCGAGTCGTCACCGCCCTCTGCCACGGTGCGTTCTTCGGCATCGGTTCGGTGGTCGCGGCCAACCTGGTGGCGCCGAACAAACGCGCTTCGGCCGTAGCCCTGATGTTCACCGGCCTGACCCTGGCCAACGTGCTGGGCGTGCCGCTGGGCACCGCGCTCGGTCAGGAAGCCGGCTGGCGTTCGACCTTCTGGGCAGTGACCGTGATCGGTGTGATCGCGCTGATCGGCCTGATCCGCTTCCTGCCGGCCAAGCGTGACGAAGAAAAACTCGACATGCGCGCCGAACTGGCCGCGCTCAAAGGCGCCGGGATCTGGCTATCCCTGAGCATGACCGCGCTGTTCGCCGCTTCGGTATTCACCCTGTTCACCTACGTCGCACCGCTGCTGGGCGATGTCACCGGCGTCTCGCCCCGTGGCGTGACCTGGACCCTGATGCTCATCGGCCTGGGCCTGACAGTCGGCAACATTATCGGCGGCAAGATGGCCGACAAAGGCCTGGCCGCGACGCTGATCGGCGTGTTCATCGCCATGGCCGTGACCTCCACCGTCCTGACCTGGACCAGCATCGCGCTGATCCCGACCGAAATCACCCTGTTCCTCTGGGCCACCGCGTGTTTCGCCGCCGTGCCTGCCCTGCAAGTGAACGTCGTGACCTACGGCCAGGCCGCACCGAATCTGGTCTCGACCCTGAACATTGGCGCCTTCAACGTCGGCAACGCCCTCGGCGCCTGGGTTGGCGGCAGCGTCATCGCCCACGGCTACGGCCTGACCAGCGTGCCTCTTGCCGCTGCGGCGCTGGCGATCCTGGCACTGCTGGTAACCCTGATCACATTCCGCCGGAACGGCAATCCCGAGCTGGCAACCGCTAACTGATTCACTCACTTACCTCACGAGGGTTGTATCTCATGGCAACAATTTTCGATCCGATCAAACTGGGCGATCTCGAGCTGTCCAACCGCATCATCATGGCGCCGCTGACCCGCTGCCGCGCCGACGAAGGCCGCGTACCGAACGCGCTGATGGCCGAGTACTACGTACAACGCGCCTCCGCCGGCCTGATTCTCAGCGAAGCCACTTCGGTCACCCCGATGGGCGTTGGCTACCCGGATACCCCGGGCATCTGGTCCAACGACCAGGTGCGCGGCTGGACTAACGTGACCAAGGCTGTACACGCCGCCGGCGGCAAGATCGTCCTGCAACTGTGGCACGTCGGGCGGATTTCCCACCCGTCGTACCTGAATGGCGAAACCCCGGTCGCCCCGAGTGCCATCCAGCCTAAAGGCCACGTCAGCCTGGTTCGCCCACTGGCCGACTACCCGACGCCACGTGCCCTGGAAACCGCTGAAATCGCCGACATCGTCGACGCCTACCGCGTCGGTGCGGAAAACGCCAAAGCCGCCGGTTTCGACGGCGTGGAAATCCACGGCGCCAACGGTTACCTGCTCGACCAGTTCCTGCAAAGCAGCACCAACCAGCGCACCGACAATTACGGCGGCTCCCTGGAAAACCGTGCCCGCCTGCTGTTGGAAGTGACTGACGCGGCGATCGAAGTCTGGGGCGCCGGCCGTGTCGGCGTACACCTGGCACCGCGTGCCGACTCCCACGACATGGGCGACGACAACCTGGCCGAAACCTTCACCTACGTTGCCCGCGAACTGGGCAAGCGCGGCATCGCCTTCATCTGCTCCCGCGAGAAAGAAGGCGCCGACAGCCTTGGCCCACAACTGAAAGAGGCCTTCGGCGGTGCTTATATCGCCAACGAGCGCTTCACCAAGGACAGCGCCAACGCGTGGCTGGCCGAGGGCAAGGCTGACGCCGTGGCATTCGGCATCCCGTTCATTGCCAACCCGGACCTGCCAGCCCGTTTGAAGGCGGATGCGCCGCTGAACCAACCGCACCCGGAAACCTTCTACGGCAAAGGCGCGGTCGGCTACCTCGACTACCCGACGCTGTAAGCCACACCGCAGAAACGCAAAAAGCCCCCGACTCGTGAGAATCGGGGGCTTTTTCATGGGTCGCGGGACAGGTGGGCCGCTCACATTCGTTCACAGGCTCGACACAAAATCCCTACAAAATACGTAGTTCGCTACATATCAACTCGATGGGTTGAGGTATATAAAAGCAATCCACTGCGGCGAGGCGAACGAACAGGGATCTTCATCCGCCTCCTTCGTTGACATAACCTGATCAAAATACGCATTTTGTTTCATTTGCGCAGGCTGGGGCTCCAACGCAGCATATCCAGCCCAGTATCGACCCAGCGCTCGGCTTCGGCATACAGCTCGAAACTGTCCGGGGCCAGCAGCCATTGATACAGGATGCCATCGATAAACGCGTGAATACTGATGGCCGCGCGGGCGGTGTCGAGGTCCTGCGGCAACTGCCCACGATTGACTGCATTACTCAACGTCAGCGCGATCCGCACATTGCAATCGAGGCTGGCCGTCCGACGCTGTTGGCGCAGGTCGCACATTTCATCGGTGAACTCGCACTTATGAAACAGAATTTCGTTGATACGCCGGGTTTTCGGGTCCAGTGCAACTTGTTGAAACAAATGAATCAGCAATTTGCGCATGCAGCCCAACGGGTCTGGCTCGTCCTCGCTTTCGCTGGCCTTGGCCAGCTCATCCAGCGGCTCATGCAGCGTATCGAGCATCGCCTGCAACAGGTCGGCCTTATTGCTGAAGTGCCAGTAGATGGCGCCGCGCGTCACGCCGGCCATCGTCGCGATGTCGGACAGCGTCGTACGCGCTACCCCTCTTTCATAGAAAGCTTTTTCAGCGGCTTCCAGAATCTGGCTTCGAGTTTCCTGAGCTTCCTCTTTGGTACGACGGACCATGGCAGTAAAACCTCAAACAGGATGTTTCAGGGATGGCTGAATATCCGCTGAATAAAAAGGGGTGGATCTCTCGCGGATCGACTCCCCCGGCCTACAATTTCAGACCTTGCGACGACTTTTGTAACCAGGTAGGTACGCGGCAAAGGTATTTACAAACAACCATGAACGTAAGTATATTCCTTAGCAAGCTACTTATCCACCCGGTATCCTTTTTTTACCCTTCCACACTTCTTGTGCGCTTTTCGCGCGCCTGACCCGAGGATCTTCATGCAATTCAAGCCAGCTGTTACCGCTCTGGTCACTGCCGTCGCCCTGGCATCGCTGCTCAGCGGATGTAAAAAGGAAGAGGCGGCTCCCGCCGCACCACCTCCTCAGGTCGGCGTCGTCACCCTGCAACCACAAGCGTTCACCTTGACGTCCGAGCTGCCGGGGCGCACCAGCGCGTTCCGCATCGCTGAAGTCCGTCCGCAGGTCAACGGCATCATTCTCAAGCGTCTCTTCAAGGAAGGCGGCGATGTCAAAGCCGGCCAGCAGCTGTATCAGATCGATCCGTCGGTCTATGAAGCGACCCTGAAAAGCGCCGAAGCCAACCTGCGTTCGACCAAGTCGATCTCCGACCGCTACAAGCAACTGGTCGACGAGCAGGCGGTCAGCCGTCAGGAATACGACACCGCCGTGGCCAACCGCCTGCAATCGGAAGCATCGTTGCAGACCGCTCAGATCAACGTGCGCTACACCAAGGTCTACGCGCCGATCTCCGGGCGTATCGGCCGTTCTTCGGTCACCGAAGGCGCGCTGGTCAGCAGTGGCCAGGCCGATGCAATGGCGACCATCCAGCAACTGGACCCGATCTACGTCGACGTCACTCAGTCTTCGGTCGAATTGCTGGAACTGCGCCGTGAACTGGAAAGCGGCCGCCTGCAGAAAGCCGGCGACAATGCCGCCGCCGTCAAACTGACCCTGGAAGACGGCAGCCAGTACAAGCTCGACGGTAAGCTGGAATTCTCCGAAGTGTCGGTCGACCCGACCACCGGCTCCGTGACCCTGCGTGCCGTGTTCCCGAACCCGGATCACACGCTGTTGCCAGGCATGTTCGTCCGCGCCCAGTTGCAGGCCGGTGTCAACGCCGCCGCCATCCTGGCGCCGCAACAAGGCGTGACCCGTGACCTCAAAGGCACGCCGACCGCACTGGTCGTCGGTGCAGACAACAAGGTTGAACTGCGTCAGCTCAAGGCCAGCCGTACCGTCGGCAGCCAGTGGCTGATCGAAGACGGCCTGAAGGCCGGCGATCGCCTGATCACCGAAGGGCTGCAATTCGTGCGCCCGGGTGTCCAGGTCAACCCGACCGAAGCCACCAACGTAGCCAAGAACCCGGCACCCGCCAAGGCAGCTGACAAAGCCTACGGCGGCAAAGGGGAGTAACTCATGTCGAAATTTTTTATCGACCGTCCGATTTTCGCCTGGGTAATTGCCCTGGTGATCATGCTGGTCGGGGCTCTATCGATCCTCAAGTTGCCGATCAACCAGTACCCGAGCATTGCGCCACCGGCCATTGCGATTTCCGTGACCTACCCAGGTGCTTCGGCACAAACGGTCCAGGACACTGTGGTGCAGGTGATCGAACAACAGCTCAACGGTATCGACAACCTGCGTTATGTGTCCTCGGAAAGTAACTCCGACGGCAGCATGACCATCACCGCGACCTTCGAGCAAGGCACCAACTCCGACACCGCGCAGGTTCAGGTCCAGAACAAGCTGAACCTGGCCACCCCGCTGTTGCCGCAGGAAGTGCAGCAACAGGGTATCCGCGTGACCAAGGCAGTGAAGAACTTCCTGCTGGTGATCGGCGTGGTTTCGCGTGACGGCAGCATGTCCAAGGACGACCTGTCCAACTACATCGTGTCGAACATGCAGGACCCGATTTCGCGGACCGCCGGTGTCGGTGACTTCCAGGTCTTCGGTGCCCAGTACGCGATGCGCATCTGGCTCGACCCGGCCAAGCTGAACAAGTACAACCTGACCCCGGCCGATGTCAGCGCCGCGATCTCGGCCCAGAACGTTCAGGTTTCCTCCGGTCAGCTCGGTGGTCTGCCGGCGCTTCCAGGCCAGCAACTGAACGCCACGATCATTGGCAAGACCCGCCTGCAGACAGCCGAGCAGTTCAAGGCGATCCTGCTGAAGGTTAATCAGGATGGCTCGCAAGTGCGTGTCGGCGACGTCGCCGACGTCGGTCTGGGTGGTGAAAACTCCAGTATCGCGGCTCAGTTCAACGGCAAACCGGCTTCCGGTCTGGCGGTAAAACTGGCCAACGGCGCCAACGCCCTCGACACCGCCAAAGCCCTGCGCAAGACGATTGACGACCTCAAGCCGTTCTTCCCGCAAGGCATGGAAGTGGTGTTCCCCTACGACACCACCCCGGTGGTGACCGAGTCGATCAAGGGTGTGGTTGAAACCCTGGTCGAAGCGATCGTGCTGGTGTTCCTGGTAATGTTCCTGTTCCTGCAGAACTTCCGCGCCACCGTCATCACCACGATGACCGTGCCGGTGGTATTGCTCGGTACATTCGGGATCCTCGCGGCCGCCGGCTTCAGCATCAACACCCTGACCATGTTCGGTATGGTGCTGGCCATCGGTTTGCTGGTGGACGACGCCATCGTCGTGGTGGAGAACGTCGAGCGGGTGATGGCCGAAGAAGGTCTGTCACCGAAGGAAGCGACCAAGAAGTCCATGGGCCAGATCCAGGGCGCCCTGGTCGGTATCGCACTCGTACTGTCGGCGGTACTGCTGCCGATGGCGTTCTTCAGCGGCTCCACCGGTGTGATCTACAAACAGTTCTCGATCACCATCGTTTCGGCCATGGCCCTGTCGGTAATGGTCGCGCTGATTTTCACCCCGGCGCTCTGCGCCACCATGCTCAAGGCGATTCCGAAAGGCGAGCACGGTATGCCGAAACGCGGTTTCTTCGGCTGGTTCAACCGCAACTTCGACCGTAGCGTTCGCAGCTACGAGCGCGGCGTCGGCAACATCCTGCAACGCAAGGCACCGTACCTGTTGGCTTACCTGCTGATTGTGGTCGGCATGATCTGGCTGTTCACCCGCATTCCAACCGCGTTCCTGCCGGAAGAAGACCAGGGCGTTCTCTTCGCCCAGGTGCAGACTCCGGCCGGTTCCAGTGCCGAACGTACTCAAGTCGTCATCGACAATATGCGTTCCTACCTGCTGGAAAAGGAATCCAGTGCGGTTGCCTCGGTGTTCACCGTGAACGGCTTCAACTTCGCCGGTCGCGGCCAGAGTTCCGGTCTGGCGTTCATCATGCTCAAGCCATGGGGCGAGCGTGATGCCAACAACAGCGTATTTGCCTTGGCTCAGCGTGCCCAACAGCACTTCTTCAGCTTCCGTGATGCGATGGTGTTTGCCTTCGCCCCGCCGGCCGTACTGGAGCTGGGTAACGCCACCGGTTTCGACGTGTTCCTGCAAGACCGCGCCGGTATCGGTCACGACAAGTTGATGCAAGCCCGTAACCAGTTCCTCGGCATGGCTGCGCAGAGCAAGGTGCTCTACCAGGTGCGTCCGAACGGTCTGAACGACGAGCCGCAATACCACCTGGAAATCGATGACGAGAAGGCCCGCGCCCTGGGCTTGAGCCTTTCCGACATCAACAGCACCCTGTCGATTTCCTTCGGTAGTAGCTACGTCAACGACTTCATCGACCGCGGTCGGGTAAAGAAGGTTTACGTACAAGGTCAGGCCGGTGCTCGCATGAGCCCTGAAGACCTCAAAAAGTGGTACGTGCGCAACAGCGCGGGCACCATGGTTCCGTTCTCCGCGTTCGCCAAGGGCGAGTGGATCTACGGTTCGCCGAAACTGGCGCGCTACAACGGCGTAGAAGCGATGGAGATCCTCGGTTCTCCGGCGCCGGGCTACTCGACCGGTGAAGCAATGGCCGAAGTCGAAGCGATTGCCAAGAAACTGCCACCGGGTGTCGGTATTTCCTGGACCGGTCTGTCCTACGAGGAACGTCTGTCCGGCTCGCAAGCGCCAGCGCTGTACGCTCTGTCGCTGCTGATGGTGTTCCTGTGTCTGGCGGCGCTGTATGAAAGCTGGTCGATTCCGATCGCGGTCATGCTCGTGGTACCGCTGGGGATCATCGGTGCGCTGATGGCTACCAGCCTGCGCGGTCTGTCGAACGACGTGTACTTCCAGGTGGGTCTGTTGACGACCATCGGTCTTGCGGCTAAAAACGCCATTCTGATCGTCGAGTTCGCCAAAGAGTTGCACGAGCAAGGGCGCAGTCTGCGCGACGCGGCGATCGAAGCCTGCCGCATGCGTCTGCGACCGATCATCATGACCTCGCTGGCCTTCGTCCTCGGTGTAGTACCGTTGGCGATCTCCACAGGCGCAGGCTCGGGCAGTCAACACGCAATCGGTACCGGTGTGATTGGCGGTATGCTCACGGCCACGATCCTGGCGATCTTCTGGGTCCCACTGTTCTTCGTCACTGTGTCGTCCATGGGTCAGCGCAAAATCGCTGGCGAGGATGACACCATAGAAACTCCTAAAGAGGCTGGCCAATGAGCAAGTCGCTACTCTCCATCGCAGTCGCCGCCTTCGTGCTGAGCGGTTGCTCGCTGATACCGGATTATCAGCAGCCTGAAGCACCGGTGGCCGCGCAATTCCCGCAGGGCCCGGCGTACTCGCCGGCCCAGGCACCGGCGCAGGCCGCTGCCGAGCAGGGCTGGAAGCAGTTTTTCCATGACCCTGCCCTGCAACAGCTGATCCAGGTCGCCCTGGAAAACAACCGCGACCTGCGTGTCGCGGCGCTGAACATCGACGCCTACGCGGCTCAGTACCGCATCCAGCGTGCCGACCTGTTCCCGGCGGTCTCGGCCAATGCCAGCGGCAGCCGTCAGCGGGTTCCGGCCCGTGCGTCGCAGACCGGTGAAGCGAACATCACCAGTTCGTACACCGCCACCGTCGGCATCAGCGCCTACGAACTGGACCTGTTCGGTCGGGTTCGCAGCCTGAGCGAACAAGCGCTGCAACAATACTTCGCCACCGAAGAAGCGCGCCGCAGCACCCAGATCAGCCTGGTGGCCAGCGTGGCCAACGCCTATCTGACCTGGCAGGCCGACAAGGAACTGCTCAAGCTCACTCAGGAAACCCTCGGCGCCTTCGAGGAAAGCTACAAGCTGACCAGCCGCAGCAACGAAGTCGGTGTGGCCTCGGCGCTGGACCTGGCGCAGTCGCGCACCTCGGTCGAGAACGCCCGTGCACAACTGGCGCGCTACACCCGCCAGGTGGCCCAGGACGAAAACAGCCTGACCCTGCTGCTCGGCACCGGCGTGCCGGCCAACCTGCAAGCGGCCAAACCGCTGTCGGATGACCTGCTCAGCGATGTGCCGGCCGGTCTGCAGTCGGATCTGCTGCAACGTCGTCCGGACATCCTTCAGGCCGAGTACAACCTGAAGGCGGCCAACGCCAACATCGGCGCGGCCCGTGCAGCGTTCTTCCCGAGCATCAGCCTGACTGCCAACGCAGGCAGCCTGAGCCCGGACCTGTCCGGTCTGTTCAAGGGCGGCTCGGGCACCTGGCTGTTCCAGCCGCAGATCAACCTGCCGATCTTCAACGCCGGCAGCCTGCGCGCCAGCCTCGACTACGCCAAGATCCAGAAAGACATCGGTGTGGCGAACTACGAGAAGTCCATTCAAACGGCCTTCCAGGAAGTCGCCGACGGCCTGGCCGCGCGCCAGACCTACACCGAGCAGTTGCAGGCCCAGCGTGATTTCGTCGCCGCGAACCAGGACTACTACCGTCTGGCCGAGCGTCGCTATCGCATCGGCGTCGACAGCAACCTGACCTTCCTCGATGCCCAGCGTCAGCTGTTCAGCGCCCAACAGGCCCTGATCACCGACCGCCTCGCGCAGTTGACCAGCGCGGTCAACCTGTACAAGGCACTGGGTGGCGGCTGGAATGCGCAAACTGCGCAGAACGAGCCGCTGAAAGAAGAAGCGCCGAAGATGAAGCTGTTCTGACCATCTAGCGATAAACAAAAAGCCCACCATTCGGTGGGCTTTTTGTTGTCTGCACAATGCCTTCAGCCACCGACACCGTTGAGCAGGAACACCGGTTCTTCCAGATAATCGAGCCCCAGGCGGTTTTCGAACATTTCATCGCGCAGAGCCGCCGTGGTGAAACACCCGAGGTTCAGCGCGGTAGCCACCAGGGAAAATGTCTGGCTCAGGTGCCCGGCATCCATCAGCGCCACCCGCAGTGCACGGCTGAACTCGTACTTCCAGGCCAACCGTTCGACCCGCGCGGTGGATACGAACACCGCGGCAGCATCCTTAACCCAGGGCTGTCCGCCGCTGGCCTCGCTGATCCAGGCCCGAGGATCCTCTCGTGACAACAATTCCAGTCCGTGACGGCGCACAGAGTAGTGGTAAAGCCCCCGCTCGAAACCCTGCACATTCATCAGAACCGCGTACACCTCGGTGGCTTGCAGCGAGCCGCCGGAGGGCGAAGTTTTCTTCAGAAAATAGTCGCCCATGCCGTTCGGCTCCATCGCCGTCACGCCCCAGGTGTAATAGAGCAGCAGAGACAATTGCGTCGGGGTCAACGGCCTGCCGCTGAACGCCCGAGACGTACGCCGGGCGCACAGCGAATCCAGCAGCCTCTTTTCGGCGAGTGTCTCGCCGGGCACCATCAACGGGTTTTCCAGGGCAATGAAGGGGTGAGAGTGATAGTCCTTGAAGGATGACGGCTGACGCTGCTGCGAGGCTTTCTGTTCAAGCTCGGCCTCAAGCTCGACGACGCTGACGTAGGGCGTCTGCAAACCGGTGCGAGTGCTGAGGTAAAACTCCAGCGCCGCTTCCCAGCGGGACCAGAGCTTGAGCGGTTGCCTGTGCGCTCTGTCCGGTGGACCTGCGACAGACTGCACAATCCCGTGACTCACCAGCGCCTGCAAAAAAGCCAGATGACTGCCCTGCTCCGGGCTATTCAGAACGCCCGGCAGCATCAGCGCACTCTCAAGCGAATGCGGGGTCATGAAGTGGTTCAACAGCGGCAGCAACGTCAGGCAGAAATCCAGACTCAGGCCCGACTGCCGATCCCGCAGCACAAAGGATGAAGACCCGACACTGAACCACACGTTGTCCCTGAGTTTGAGCAACGAGCCGGGCTCGAGGGCCTGAGTGTCCGGCGCTGGCGGCGGCTCGCGGCCCTGCCAGAACATATCCCTGGGCTTGAGACGCTTGATGTCGCGAATCAGGACCTCCAGTTGCGCATCGTCGGCCCTGTCGGCGATGTCCCATTCCAGCGTCACCGCCCTGACCGGGGACACCGCAAACAGCTGCGTCAACAGGTCCCAATCCCGACGCGGATGCCCGGTGTGGATTTCAATCAACCGATCCAGCGGCAACGAACGCAGATAATCCTTGAAGTCGTAACCCAGCGCTTTGGCGGTGGTGATGGCGCTGTCCAGATCCAGCAGAAACCCCGCACCGCTGCGCTGCACCACGCTTGAAATGAATTCGCCTTCCGACTGCTCGAGGGAGTCAGCCAATGAAAACAGACGTGGCGCGTTTTCCAGCACCAGCGGCGTCGCAGTCAGCGCCTGCAGCTCCAGGGCGTTGGCGACCACCGTGTCGGCCACTTCCGCAGCCAGGGTCGGCAAAATGAAGTGTTGCGTGTCGCCGCCATGAAACCGCGACCAGGAAATGTGCTCGGCCAGCCAGGGTGATCGGGTTCTGTCGCACAGCCGTCGGGTCATCTGCAGAAACTCGCGATCCATTGCGATCCCCACACTGCCGAGAGACAGGCTGGAAGAATGCAGCAGACTGGGCGTCTGCTCCCCGACTTCGAGCAGTCGCGGCTCGAGGATGCTGTGGGTCGGCTGAAACTCCAGGTAATCGAAATACGGCAGACCTTCGGCGAGGATCCGTTCGAGGGCCGGATCGACTGCATGATCCGCAACCCGGTGCCGGGGCAAGTGATACTCCAGCCCTACCCCGGCCTCGGGAAACCGCGAAGCATCGAACATCGTCATGATTGCCTCCCGGGCTCAGGCCGTTGCACCCAATACCGGCGGCGTCGTGGTCAATGGCGCCGCAGCGGCCAGCCGCCCGGCGTATTTGCTCTCCATGGCCCGCACCTCGGCGGCAAGGTTTTCCAGCAACTGGCGCCCGTGGGGCGTGAAATCCTCACTGCCTTGAAGGTCCGGCAAGGCCCGGATCAGCCCCCGCAGAATGAACAGCAGGCGGTTCTGCGCCCGCTGCAATTCCTCGTCGGAACGCGACCGCACCCGTTCCATGTACTTGACCAGCGCGATGTACACGTAAAACGCATGAAAGTAGCCATACAGGTCACGCTTCTGGCCCGACCACGGCAAGCTGAATGACGCCTCCTGCGAAGCATCAGGATCGACGACCGCCGACACCTCGACGACGTGATAAAGCAACTGATGAGTCGCCTCATGCACCAGAGACTCCTCAAGATCGAGGATCGAGTCGTCCCGGCTCGCCAGAAGGATGACGCCGGTGTAGCGCGAAGCCGAACAACTGCGAAAGGAACCGTCCGGCAGGAAGCAAATCGACTTGATCAAAGACTTCATCTGTTCACGGCAGGCCGGCCAGGTGTGCTCGATCCGCAGCAGGGCAATCTTCACCACGTCAGCAAAGAACCGACTGGAAACACCGCCGCGCTCCAGACGCTTGCGGGTCGCCTCGTCTTCCGGGAATTCATAACTGGGCGGCGTGGCCTGCATGATCAGCGGGTCGGCGTCGAACCGGTAGACCGGCGGATCGTTCTGATCCGCGCCCGACTTTCTCCGGGTCTTGACCCGGTCGAGCATGTCGGGAAATTCAAGCAATGTCTTTTCCAGTTCAGCAGTACTCTCTGATTTGCCGACCAGAAAGTGATTGGTTAATCGAAAAGCCTGCCCGGTCCATATCTGAAAAACCGGGTCATTGATAATCGAAGCCTGTTCACGGGGTGGCAGCAATACAAGTTCCACCGCCTGATCGAAAAACACCGAAAACCGCGACTCCCCGGAAAACAACTTGAATAACTCGGCATATAAAACCATGAACGTCGTAAATCGATTGCGACTGACATGCTCAAGTAACATTTCAAACCTGGAATGTCTGGCATCTGCAAGAAATGTGTTTCCTTTAAACAGATCTTCAACTGTCGAATCAAATTCGCCGTGGCTTCCAATATCCATTTTTCAACCATCCTTTCAGGCAGGCGGCAATGGTTTCGCCATGGTCAGACTGGCGATGTCATAGCCCAATTGTTCATAAAGACCACGAGCCGGCAGGTTGCGACCAAACACATGCAGACGCATTTCCTCGCAGTCGTTCTGACGCGCCCAGGTTTCGGCGGCCAGCATCGATTGCCGGGCATGCCCCTGACGACGCTCGCCGGGTTCGATGTAGATATCCAGAATGAAGGCAATCGGCTTCGTGCCAACGTGCCGTCGAGCGATCCACAATTCACCGATGCGTCGCTGGCTGTCCCGGATCACCCAGAGCTGATGGTTTTCAGTCAGCCGCCCCTGGTCCAGCAACTGCGCGAAAGCCTTGGCGGATCGGTGCGAAGCCTCTGCCTGACTCCACTCTCCCGAGGCAACCATGCCCTGGGCGTACTCATCCACCGCCCTTTCGGTGAACGTCAAAAAGTCCGCGTCGTCCATGGGAATCAAGGTGACTGACATACGTCGCTCACTCCCTGTGCAAGCGCTTTGCAATCGAGCCATTTGGCGTGCACAGAACCGGATCGCCGCTCCATGACACGCCAAACAGCCCACCGGGCATTAATCCATCCGTGCCTGAATCTGTTGTTGCTGGTCAAAGATCGCAGCCGTTCCCAGTTTGTCGCGAATACCCGCCCCCGCGGTGCCCAGTTTTGCCACATCAATATTCTTGACGGCGCTCAGTTCGGTTGCGCTCAAATGCACACCAATGCCCTTGGCCGCGCCCTCAGCATCCTTGTGCAACTGTTCCGCAAAGTCCTTATCAATAAGGGCACGACCCACCACCGTCGCGAGACGTTCCTGATTCACTTTTGCAGGCATGTTATCTCTCCTTGTCATCAATAATTAGTCCTCTCGAGAGTGACAATTAACCTCCCTGCCCCTTTCGAGAATTTTGAATATAGCAATGCCTGTTTCCTTTGCCAGTTACAACTCTGCTTCCCGTTAAACCTTTTCACGATAAGCGATAATGCCAATTATCAAGTTGAATCCGCGATGATTGAAAAGTCTTTTATTACAACTATTGCCGTAGGTAATTTCCTACAACTAAAGAAATAAGCACATCCTCAATCGTCATTAATAGAACGCAGCCAGAACAGCTCGTTAATACGAAACATAAACACGGGATTTCATTAAGAATGCGGGGTGGACAGAACATAAGACCATCACCGAATAGCGTTCGATAATCGCACAAAACCCTGTTTGCCCCGATTGAATCCCCGTGCCGATCCCCCTCACCATTGCCTGCACCCACAAAATCAATAAAAACAGGTTCACCCTCATGACCACGCGTCCTCCCCGCTCGGGCTGATCCCGCCCCCTCGTTTCATCAAGTAAGTTTTTTTGTCTGCAACCCCTGGTTGCGGCTACGAGCTGCTGCATCCCAAATAATTAGAGAGACCCGAGCCCATGACACGCTCCATTACACCTTGCGCATTACCCGGCCTGATCGCCCTCGCATTGGCCGGCGCAGCTTTGCCCGCAGCCGCTGAAGAATCGGGTTTCATTGAAGGAGCGAAGGCCGACCTGAACCTGCGCAACTTCTACATCAACCGCAACTTCACCAACCCGACCAAGGCCCAGGGCAAGGCTGAAGAGTGGACGCAGAACTTCATCCTCGACGCCAAGTCCGGTTTCACCCAGGGCACCGTCGGGTTCGGCATGGATGTGCTGGGGTTGTACTCAGTGAAGCTCGATGGCGGCAAAGGCACCGGCGGCACGCAGGCGCTGCCGCTGGACCATGACGGTCGCCCGGCGGACAGCTTTGGCCGCACCAACGTGGCGTTCAAGGCCAAGCTGTCACAGACCGAAATCAAGGTCGGCGAGTGGATGCCGGTGTTGCCGATACTGCGTTCGGATGACGGTCGCTCGCTGCCGCAGACCTTTCGCGGCGGCCAAATCACCTCGAAAGAAATCGACGGTCTGACCCTGTACGGCGGCCAGTTCCGCGCCAACAGCCCGCGTGACGACAGCAGCATGAGCGACATGTCGATGTTCGGCAAAGCGGCGTTCACCTCCGACCGCTTCAACTTTCAGGGCGGCGAATACGCGTTCAATGACAAGCGTACCCAGATCGGCCTGTGGAACGCCGAACTCAAGGACATCTACCGCCAGCAATACGTCAACCTGATCCACAGCCAGCCACTCGGCGACTGGACTCTCGGCGCCAACCTAGGTTTCTTCTACGGCAAGGATGACGGCAGCGCCCGGGCCGGCGAGCTCGACAACAAGACCTGGTCGGGGATGTTCTCCGCCCGATACGGCGGCAACACCTTCTATGTCGGCCTGCAAAAACTCACTGGCGACAGCGCCTGGATGCGAGTCAACGGCACCAGCGGCGGCACCCTCGCCAACGACAGCTACAACTCAAGCTATGACAACGCCCAGGAGCGTTCCTGGCAACTGCGCCACGACTACAACTTCGCCGCCCTCGGCGTTCCCGGCCTGACCCTGATGAACCGCTACATCAGCGGCGACAACGTGCACACCGGCACCATCACCGACGGCAAGGAATGGGGCCGCGAATCGGAACTGGGCTACACCGTGCAGAGCGGCACGCTCAAGAACCTGAACGTGCGGTGGCGCAACTCGACCATGCGCCGCGACTTCAGCAACAACGAGTTCGACGAGAACCGCTTGATCATCAGCTACCCGATCAGCCTGCTCTAGGTCGCGGTGCCACCCGTCAGGATTCATGGCACGTCGCCAGCCGTCCAGTAAAGTGGGAGCACCTGAAGGACTCAGGCGCTCCACCCTTCCCGCTTCCGTTATCTGTTGATGTTGGTCCCCAAGACTCGAGCCAGGCTGTCATCGGAAGACACTGCTGATCACTGGAGGACCACCTCATGATCACCCGACTCAACTCGGCTCCCGACTGGGATGCCAAGGCGTACCAGCAGTTTTCCCGTCTCAGGCAACGCCCGGTCAATGAATTGCTCGACCGCGTCGAACTGCACAACCCCCAGCATATTTATGACCTCGGCTGCGGCACCGGCATCGCCACGCAATTGTTGGCAGAACGCTGGCCCCGTGCGCAGCTCACGGGTATCGACAGCTCAGAAAAAATGCTCGATGAAGCCCGCTGTCTGCCGATCAAAGCGTCATGGCAACAATGCGATCTGCTCGACTGGCAACCGGAGCAACCGGCGGACCTGCTGCTGGCGGCCGCCGTGCTGCACTTCATCGACGGTCACGCGCGATTGCTGCCGCACCTGCTTGGCCAGCTCCACCCCGGCGGATGCCTGGCCGCGCACATGCCGGACTGGCGCGATGCACTTTGGTATCGCCTGATGCTCGATACCCTCGAAGATGCCGGCCCCGGGGGCAAACCGCTGGGCAGCCCACAACTGCGCCAACGCATGGCGGCGCGACCGTTGCTGTCGCTGGAGGATTACTACCGTTTGCTCGCGCCGCTGACCACTTCGCTGGATATCTGGGAAACCGAGCAGTTGCAGGTGGTCGACGGCAAGTCGCCAATTTATGACTGGGTGAAAGTGTCGGCGCTGCGGCCGGTGATGCAGGGGCTGAAGCCGGAGGAACAGGCGCGCTTCCTTTATCACTACCTGAGGCAGGTGCATGCGCATTATCCGCAGGAGGAAAACGGGCATACGCTGTTTCCGTTCAAGCGGATATTCATTGTTGCCAGGGTTTGAACCGGCGCGGCAAATACCGCCATCGCTAGCAGGCTAGCTCCCACAATAGACCGCATTTCATCACTGTGGGAGCTAGCCTGCTAGCGATGGCGTCCGCTCAGGCACCATCAATCCCGGGATTCGACACCCAGCTCATCCCACACCGACTCGGCCAGATGGAACGTCGCATTCGCCGCCGGAATCCCGCAGTAGATCGCACTCTGCATGATCACTTCCTTGATCTCGCCACGACTCACGCCGTTGTTGGCCGCTGCGCGCAGGTGCAACTTGAGTTCACCCTCGCGGTTCATGCCGATCAGCATGGCGATGGTGATCAGGCTGCGGGTGTGGCGCGGCAGCCCCGGGCGGGTCCAGATGTCGCCCCAGGCGTGGCGGGTAATCATCTCCTGGAATTCCGAATTGAACTCGGTCAGCGTGGTCAGGCTGCGATCGACATGGGCATCGCCAAGGACCGCGCGGCGCACTTGCATGCCGTCGTCGTAACGTTGTTTCTCGTCCACGGAAATCCCCTCAAGCGGCCAGCAGGAATGTCAGCACACGGTCGCTGAACGCGTCGCCGGCCTGAACGTTGGAAAGGTGCGCCGCATAAAACTCGGCGTACTCGGCGCCGCGCACATGTTCCTGAATGAAATGCCCGCCGGATGGTGGCGTCACCGCATCTTCGGTACCGGCGATCACCAGCAGCGGCACCTTGATCGATGCAAGTTGCTCACGGAAATCCGCATCGCGCACCGCCGCACAATTGGCGGCGTAACCTTCAGGATTGGTCGCGGCCAGCATGTCGGTAATCTGCTTGGCCGCTGCCGGATTGGCCGCCGAGAAGTCCGGGGTAAACCAACGGGCAATCGACGCATCGCGCAACGCGACCATCGCCGCCGGGCCGTCGCGCAGCACGGTTTCGATGCGCGGGTTCCACACCGACGGATCGCCGATTTTCGCCGCCGTATTGCAGACGATCAGTTTGTTCAGACGCTGGCCGGCATTGATCCCCAGCCATTGGCCGATCAAGCCGCCCATCGACAGACCACAGAAATGCGCACGCTCGATGTGCAGCGCATCCAGCAGCGCCAACACGTCACGGCCCAGTTGCTCGATGCTGTATGGCCCCGGTGTCACCAGCGACTGCCCGTGACCACGGGTGTCGAAGCGCAGCACGCGAAAGTGCTGGGTGAATGCCGGCATCTGGGCGTCCCACATGTGAAGGTCGGTGCCCAGCGAGTTCGACAGCACCAGCACTGGCGCATCGACCGGGCCTTCCAATGAGTAATGCAGTTCGCCATCGGCGAGTTGTACGAAAGCCACAGCCCTCTCCTTTCAGTCAGACAATGCGTTGTGTTCGGCCACCGCACGCTCGACCCAGACCTTCGCCTGACCGAGGTAATGGGCGGGATCGAGCAGATGATCCAGTTCGGTTGCGCTCAGTTCGGCCGTCACTTGCGGCTCGTCGCCGAGTACCGCCCGCAGATGGCGTTGTTCGGCCACCGCCCGTTTGCAACATTGTTCGAGCAGATGATGCGCGGTGTCACGGCCGACCCGTTGCGCGAGCACGATGCTCACCGCCTCGGCCAGCACCAGGCCTTGGGTCAATTCCAGGTTGCGGGCCATGCGCGCGGCATCGACTTCCAGACCGTCGGCCAGCAGCCGTGCCTGTTGCAGCGCACCCGACACCAGGCAGCAGATTTCCGGCAGGGTTTCCCATTCGGCGTGCCACAGGCCGAGGCTGCGCTCGTGTTCCTGGGGCATGGCGCTGAACAGCGTCGAGACCAGACCCGGCACGCGGGTCGCTGTGCCGATCAACACCGCTGCCCCCACCGGATTGCGCTTGTGCGGCATGGTCGAGGAACCGCCCTTGCCCGGCGCCGACGGCTCGAACACTTCCGCCGCTTCGGTCTGCATCAACAGGCTGATGTCGCGGCCGAATTTGCCGAGGCTGCCGGCGATCAAGCCAAGCACGGCGCCGAACTCGACAATGCGATCGCGCTGGGTGTGCCACGGTTGTTCCGGCAGGGCCAGATTCAGTTCTTCGGCGAGTGCCCGTGCGATCGGCAATGCCTGTTCGCCGAGCGCCGCGAGGGTGCCCGAAGCGCCGCCGAATTGCAGCACCAACAGCCGTGGCTTTAGCTCCCGCAGACGCTGGCGGCTGCGGGTCACGGCGCCGAGCCAACCGGCGATTTTCATGCCGAGGGTCACCGGCGTCGCATGTTGCAGCCAGGTTCTTCCCGCCAGCGGTGTGGCGGCATGGCGCTGCGCCTGAATGGCGAGGGCGTCGGCCAATTGCGCCAACTCATCTTCAATCAGTACCAGCGCCTGACGCAATTGCAGCACCAGCCCGGAATCCATCACGTCCTGGCTCGTGGCGCCCAGATGCACATAACGCTCGGCCTCGACATCGGTTGCGGCAATCCGCTTGCCCAACGCCTTGACCAGCGGAATCGCCGAATTGCCCGCCGTAGCGATGGCGTCGCCCAACGCCGCGAAATCAAACAGCTCGGCGCGGCAGGCATTCTCGATGGATGCCACAGCACTCGCCGGAATCACCCCGATTCTCGCTTCGGCCCGGGCCAGTGCGGCTTCGAAGTCGAGCATCGCCTGCACCCGGCCCTGATCGCAGAACACCTCGCGCATTTCGCGGGCAGTGAAGTAGGCATCGAACAATTGATTGCCCGGTCGCTGAGTCATAAACAGTCCTTGCCGGCGCGGGCCATCGCGGCCCGCGCACATCGGTTTAGAGATCGTGGTGCAGATACGCAGCCTGTTTCGGCAGGCGCAGACTGAACAGGAACGCCACTGCCATCATCACCGTGACGTACCAGTAGAAGGCATTCTCCATACCACCGGCCTTGAGGCTCAGAGCTACATACTCCGCCGAACCGCCAAAGATCGCGTTGGCCACCGCGTAGGCCAGGCCGACGCCAAGGGCGCGGACTTCCGGCGGGAACATCTCGGCTTTCACCAGGCCACTGATCGAGGTGTAGAAGCTGACGATCGCCAGTGCCACGGTAATCAGCACGAAGGCCAGGACCGGGCTGCTGATACTTTTCAGGCTCAACAGAATCGGCACGGTAAACAACGTGCCGAGGGCTCCGAACCAGAGCATCGAGTTACGCCGGCCGATCTTGTCGGCGAGCATGCCGAACAGCGGCTGCATGCACATATAAAGGAAGAGCGCGCCGGTCATGATGTAGCTGGCGGTCTTTGCGTGCATGCCGGCGGTGTTCACCAGGTACTTCTGCATATAGGTCGTGAAGGTGTAGAAAATCAGCGAACCGCCTGCGGTGTAGCCGAGGACAGTGATGAACGCCGCCTTGTGATCGCGGAACAGCGCACGGATGCTGCCGGCGTCCTTGTTCTCGCGCATTTCCTTGCTGGCGGTTTCTTTCAGCGAACGGCGCAGGAACAGCGAAATCAGCGCCGCCGCCGCACCGACCACAAACGGAATTCGCCAGCCGTAGGCACGCAGGTCGTCTTCCGTGAGGAACTGTTGCAGGATCACCACCAGCAGCACCGCCAGCAGTTGCCCGCCGATCAGGGTCACGTACTGGAACGAGGCGAAGAACCCGCGCTGGCCCTTGAGCGCGACTTCACTCATGTAAGTGGCGGTGGTGCCGTACTCGCCCCCCACCGACAAGCCTTGCAGCAGGCGCGCGAACAACAGCAGGAGCGGCGCCCAGACGCCGATGCTGTTGTAGGTCGGCAGACAGGCGATGAGCAAGGAGCCGAAACACATCATCAGCACCGAAATCATCATCGATGTCTTGCGGCCCTTCTTGTCTGCCAGACGTCCGAAGATCCAGCCGCCAATCGGGCGCATCAGGAACCCGGCAGCGAACACTCCGGCCGTGTTGACCAGTTGCACCGTTGGGTTGTCGGAAGGAAAAAACGCCGGGGCGAAGTAGATCGCGCAAAAGGCGTAGACATAGAAGTCGAACCATTCGACCAGATTGCCGGACGAGGCGCCGACGATAGCGAAGATGCGCTTGCTGCGTTCCTCGCCGGTGTAATGGGATGTGATGGTTGTCATTGTTTTTCACTCGATGGGGACAGTGAGAGTCTAGACATACTTCGCAACAGTCCCGTTCCACAGATACTCAAGCGCCGCAAATCCCTGTGGGAGCGGGCTTGCTCGCGAAAGCGTTGGATCAGCCAACATCACTGTCGACTGAAACACCCTCTTCGCGAGCAAGCCCGCTCCCACAGGGGATGTGTGATGCCTTTAGTAATCGAAGAACACGGTTTCCGCATCAGTGCCCTGCAGGATCACATTCCACTGATAAACACCCGAAGCATCCGGTTTCGCCAGCAACGTGGTGCGGCGCTCGGCCGGTACGCATTCGAGCAGTGGATCATTGACGTTCGCAGGATCGCCTTCGAAGTAAATCCGCGTCAGCAAGTGCTTCACCAGACCGCGAGCAAACACCAGCACCACCAAGTGCGGCGCCTGGGTCGAGCCTTTCAGGCCTTCGACCGTGCCCGGTTTGATCGTAGTGAAACGGAAGCGCCCTTCGGCATCCACCGGCACCCGGCCGAAACCTTCGAAATTCGGGTCCAGCGGTTTGGCCTGCTCATCTTCCGGGTGATCGTATTTGCCGGCGGCGTTGGCCTGCCAGACTTCGAGCATGGCGTCGTTGACGACGTCGCCGTTGCCGTCCACCACTTGGCCGGTGATTGCCACGCGCTGGCCGAGGGTCAGTTCGTTGGCGAGGTTTTCACGGTTCAGCCAGGTCAGGCCGATGTGGTAATACGGCCCGACGGTGTGGGACGTGGTCGCAGTCAGGGTCATCTTATTTCTCCATCGGCGTGGCTTCACGGCCGCGCAACACGATGTCCCAGCGATAAGCGAGGGCGTAGGACGGAATGGTTTTTTCCAGATCGAAAGCGGCGATCAGGCGTTCCTTGGCCGAGGTGTCCGGCACGCAGTTGTAGATCGGGTCGTAGGGCAGCAGCGGGTCGCCCGGGAAATACATCTGCGTGACCAGACGCGTCAGGATGCTCGGCCCGAACAGCGAGAAATGCACGTGCGCCGGGCGCCAGGCGTTGTGGTGGTTGCCCCACGGATAGGCGCCGGGCTTGATGGTCTGGAACTGATACCAACCGTCGGCGTCGGTCACGGTGCGGCCGGTGCCGGTGAAATTCGGGTCCAGCGGTGCATCGTGCAGGTCGCGGGCGTGGTTGTAGCGGCCGGCGGCGTTGGCCTGCCAGATTTCCACCAGAATCCCCGGTACCGGCAGACCGTCTTCATCGAGCACACGGCCGTGAATGATGATCCGCTCACCGAGGGGTTCACCCTGATGCTGGGCAGTCAGATCGTTGTCGGTGTCAGCAACACGCTCGGCACCGATGGTCGGACCGGTGATTTCCGACAACGAATGCGGCAGAAACACCAATGGCTTGGACGGCGAGCGCAGATTGGTGGATTGATAATTCGGGTGCAGGTACGGCGGCTGGGTGCCTTCCTGCGGGCGGCGGTAACCAGGCTTGTCAGTCATTTCGCTTTCCTCTGTTCTTTTTCGTCACGGCTTGCGTCAGACGCGTTCGATGGCCAGGGCCAGACCCTGGCCGACACCGACGCACATGGTCGCCAGACCTTTCTTGCCACCGGTCTTTTCCAGCTGATGCAGGGCAGTCAGCACCAGACGTGCGCCGCTCATGCCCAGTGGATGACCGAGGGCAATCGCGCCGCCGTTCGGGTTGACCTGGGCGGCGTCGTCCGCCAGCCCAAGTTCACGCAACACCGCCAGACCCTGGCTGGCAAACGCTTCGTTGAGTTCGATCACATCGAAATCGCTGACCGCCACGCCGAGGCGCTCGGTGAGTTTGCGCACCGCCGGCACCGGGCCAATGCCCATCACCCGTGGTGCTACCCCGGCACTGGCCATGCCCAGCACTTTGGCGCGGGCGGTCAGGCCGTGTTTTTTCACAGCATCCGCCGAGGCCAGAATCAGCGCAGCGGCACCGTCGTTGACGCCCGAAGCGTTGCCCGCGGTGACGGTCTTGTCCGGGCCGTTGACCGGTTTCAGTTTGGTCAGGGCTTCAAGCGTGGTGTCGGCGCGAGGGTGTTCGTCCTGGCTGACCACGGTTTCGCCCTTCTTGTGGGCGATCCGCACTTCGACGATTTCCTCGGCGAAGTAGCCGGCAGCCTGGGCGGCGGCCGTCCGTTGCTGACTGCGCAGGGCGAAAGCATCCTGGTCCTCGCGCGACACTTTATAGTCGTCGGCGACGTTGTCGGCGGTCTGCGGCATGGCGTCGACGCCGTACTGCGCCTTCATCAACGGGTTGATGAAACGCCAGCCGATGGTGGTGTCTTCCAGTTTCATGTTGCGCGAGAACGCGGCATCAGCCTTACCCATCACGAACGGCGCGCGGGACATCGACTCGACACCGCCGGCAATCGCCAGCTCCATTTCGCCGCTGGCGATGGCGCGGAACGCGGTGCCGATAGCGTCCATGCCCGACGCGCAGAGGCGATTGAGGGTGACGCCGGGAACGCTTTCCGGCAGACCGGCCAGCAGCAGCGCCATGCGTGCCACGTTGCGGTTGTCTTCACCGGCCTGGTTGGCGCAGCCGAGGAAAACTTCGTCGATCGCACTCCAGTCCACCGACGGGTTGCGATCCATCAGGGCCTTGATCGGCACGGCGGCCAGGTCGTCGGCGCGAACCGCGGACAGCCCGCCACCAAAACGGCCAATCGGCGTACGAATCGCATCGCAGATATAAACGTCACGCATCATGCTTCTCCCGGTGCCTGGCCGTGGGCGGCGGCAGTACGCGCTTCAAGATCGCGCAGCGCAGTCAGTTCGACTTCGGTCGGTTCAGCGGTGGTTGCAACGCTGTCGGCAAAACGAATCGCCCAACCGGTGGCGGCGACCACTTGCTCGCGGGTCACGCCCGGGTGCAGTGCGGTGACCACGAATTCGTGAGTGCCGGCTTCCGGTTCCATGATGCACAGGTCGGTGATGATCCCGACCGGGCCGGCGCCCGGCAGGCCCAGACGTTTGCGCGAGTCGCCGCCCTCGCCATGGCCGACCGAGGTGATGAAATCGAGCTTGTCGACAAACGAACGCGCCGACTGCTTGAGGATGATCAGCACGCTTTTCGCGGAACCCGCGATCTCCGGCGCGCCACCGGCACCCGGCAAGCGCACTTTCGGCTGGTGATAGTCGCCGACCACGGTGGTGTTGATATTGCCGAAACGGTCGACCTGCGCCGCACCGAGGAAACCGACGTCGATGCGCCCGCCCTGCAACCAGTAGCGAAAAATCTCACCGGTCGGCACGACGGTGTCGGCGGTTTCTGCCAGCTCACCGTCACCAATCGACAGCGGCAGTACGCTCGGCTTGGCACCAATCGGTCCGGATTCGTAGATCAGCACCACATCCGGCGACGACGTCAGACGCGCCAGGTTGGCGGCTTTCGACGGCAAGCCGATGCCGACGAAGCACACCGAGCCGTTCTTCAGGCGACGGGCCGCGGCGACGGTCATCATTTCATTGGTGGTGTAAGTCATTACTTGGCCTCCGAAGCAGCGGCCAACTTGGCCTGGAACTCGCTGAAGTCAGCGCAGCCATGGATGTATTCGTTGATCCACGCGGTAAACGTCTGACGGTCGCGGGCGATCGGGTCCCACGCCTGATAGAAACGGTTGTCACGCTCGGTGTAACCGTGGGCGTAGGACGGATGCGCGCCACCGGGCACATGGCAGACCGCGCTCAAGGCCCAGGTCGGCAGCACGCAGGCGTTCATCGGCGCATTGAGGTTGTCGACGATTTCTTCGACGGTGACGATGCAACGCTTGGCGGCCAGTGCGGCTTCTTTCTGCACACCGAGGATGCCCCACAGCAACACGTTGCCCTGACGGTCGGCTTTCTGGGCGTGGATCACGGTCACGTCCGGACGCACCGACGGCACCGCCGCCAGCACTTCACCGGTGAACGGGCAAGTGACGGATTTGATCAGCGGGTTGACCTTCGGCAGGTCGGAACCTGCGTAAGCCCGCAGCACCGCGAACGGCAGGCCGGAGGCGCCGGCGACGTAGGCATTGGCCAGGTCGGCGTGGCTGTGTTCTTCGATTTCCAGCGCGTGCGGCCATTGCTTCTCGACCGCGTCGCGCAGACGGTGCAGCGAACCCACGCCAGGGTTGCCGCCCCAGGAGAAGATCAGCTTGCGTGCACAGCCGGCGCCGATCAGTTGGTCGTAGATCAGGTCAGGCGTCATCCGCACCAGGGTCAGATCTTTCTTGCCCTGACGAATGATTTCATGACCCGCCGCCGTAGGGATCAGGTGAGTGAAGCCTTCGAGCGCGACGGTGTCGCCGTCGTTGACGAATTGCTTCACCGCGTCGTGCAGCGAAAGGATCTCAGCCATGGAGCGGGCTCCCGTTTTTGTAGTGGATCGCCAGTGATAAAAAGGCGCGAGGTTGTGCGCCGGAGTCACTGAAGATTAAGCCGCTGATTTTCGCCAAACAATCCGATAATCGACTGAGTGTTCGTTTATCGAACAGATTGTTATCAACCTATCAATCAACATCAAAAGCTTCGTCGGAGCGCCGCCCGGAGTAAGCCCGCTCCCAGATTTTGAAATGCATTCCAATGTGGGAGCGGGCTTGCCCGCGAAGGCGCCGGAACATTCAGCGTGGATCAAAATGACTCAACTCAAGTCGCATCCGCATGACTGACCAGGCCCTTGATTACCACCGCCGTGGTGGCCAGTCCCGCCGGGATCACCAACGCCGTCAGCACCTGTTCGAAATTCCAGCCCAGGCCCAGCAGGGTCGCCCCCATCCACGCACCGAGAATCGCACCGAAGCGGCCGATCCCGAGCATCCACGACACACCGGTCGCCCGGCCCTGGGTCGGGTAAAACCGCGCTGCCAGCGACGGCATCGCCGATTGCGCGCCGTTGACGCACATGCCCGCCACCAGCACCAGCGTCGCCAGCAGCGTGATGTTGCCCAGGCTCTGCCCGACCGCGTAGGCAAACACCCCGGCCAGCAGGTAGAAAATGCCGATGACCTTGTGCGGATTGAACCGGTCCATCGCCCAGCCTACGCCGACCGCGCTCAACACTCCGCCGAACTGGAACAACGCGCCGATGAACGCTGCTTGTTCCATGCTCGCGCCGCTGTCACGCATCAGGGTCGGCAGCCAACTGGTCAGCAGGTACACGATCACCAGGCCCATGAAGTAGGTCAGCCACAGCAGCAACGTACCGGTGCTGTAAGTGCCGGAGAAAATCACCGCGAACACGTTGCGTGCCTTGACGGTTTTCTGTTCCGGCACGCTGAAACTCGCCGCCTGGGCGACGGTGGCAGGATCAATGGGCGCGAGGGTCTTGCGCACTTTGTCGGCGCCACGGTTACGCACCACCAGATAACGCGCCGACTCCGGCAGCCAGAGCAGCAACACCACGGCGAGGATCAGCGGCAGAATCCCGCCGATCAGCAACAGGCTGTGCCAGCCGAACGCCGGAATAAGCTTGGCCGAGATAAATCCGCCGCCAGCCATGCCGAGGTTGAAACCACAGAACATGCTGGTCACCAGCAGCGATTTCTTGCGCTCCGGGGTGTACTCCGACAGCAACGTGGTGGCGTTCGGCATACCGGCGCCCAACCCCAGCCCCGTGAGGAAACGCAGTACCAGCAACTGGTCGACGTTAGTGGCGTAGGCAGAGGCCAGACTGAAAGCACCGAACAGAAAAACCGCACCGACCAGTACGACTTTTCGCCCGAAGCGGTCAGCCAGCGGCCCGGAGCCCAGTGCGCCGAAGACCATGCCGATCAGCGCGGCGCTCATCACCGGGCCGAGGCTGGCGCGGTCGATGCCCCAGTCCTGGGACAGGGCCGGCGCGATAAATCCCATGGCAGCGGTGTCGAGGCCATCGAGAAAGACAATCAGGAAACACAAGATCACCACCCGCCACTGATAGCGCGAGATCGGTTGGGCGTTGATAAAGGACTGCACGTCGAGGCAGTGACCCACAGCGGACTGAGGCTGGTTCATTATTTTTATTCCACGCAAAAAAACGCAGTCGAACGGCGACCGGCCAAAGACTGGCACGGACACAAGCATATAAGGAGGGAATCAGGCGTTGCGCTAAAACCGGCAACAGGAACAGGGGCGGCGACAGTCGGGGAACGTGCGCATGGGAAGTTGCCTCTTGTCATTATTATGGGAGTCGACATTCCGGCGGGCTCATTCACAACAGCGCCGGATGACGCTGCCGCGACATTAATGATCCGGGGGTTTTAGCGTCAATTCGATAAACGCAACTCTGTGCGTTTATCGAACAGCTTCATCAGGCGAACAACTGCGCACTGAGGTCGCGGCTGGCGCTCAACAGGCCGGGCAGAAAACGTTGTTCCAGTTCGGTACGGCTGACGCGACCGGCGTGGGTGCTGACGTTAAGTGCTGCGACCACCTGGCCGGAGGCGTCATACACCGGTACCGCAATCGAGCGCAGGCCTTGCTCCAGTTCCTGATCGACGATGCACCAGCCCTGCTGCCGCACCTCTTGCAAACACTCGAGCAACGTTTCCGGGGTGTGCAGCGTGCGGCTGGTCTTGGCCACCAGTTCAGCGTGATCGAGGTATTCGCGCAACGACGTATCGTCCAGCGCCGCCAACAAAATCCGCCCCATGGACGTGCAATACGCCGGCAGACGCCCGCCCACCGACAGGTCCACCGAAATCAGGCGTTGCGTCGTGGCGGAGCGGGCAATGTAGAGAATGTCGTCGCCTTCCAGCGTGGCCATGTTGCAGGCCTCGTGAAGTTGCTCGCTCATGCGGTCGAGGTAAGGCTGGGCCGATACCGCCAACGGCGTCGAGGACAGATAGGCGTGACCGAGGGTCAGCACTTTGGGCAACAACGAATACGTGCGTCCGTCAGTGGTGGCGTAGCCGAGCTTGATCAGCGTATGCAGGCACCGGCGCACGGCGGCACGGGGGATTTCCGTACGGTGGCTGATCTGGGCAATCGTCAAATGGCGCTTGCGCTCCTGAAAGGCCTGGACCACCGCCAGGCCACGGGCCAGGGAAGTCATGAAATCCGGATCGCCGGTCAGGGCCTGGATGCGCTTGGCCGGCGAGGCGACGATCGGCGGCGCTACCGAGGTGAAGGAATTGCGCATTTGATCGTTCATGTCAGGTCCTTTTTTTCTTGTTCGGATCAAAGGCTATACAAGCGGCTCGCAGACAGATGCACAAGCGCCAGATCGCCAACACCGGGCGATTATCGAACCGTCGACCGATAATCGCAAACGCTTGCTTCGACCTGTACGGGGGCGACTCAGAACAATTTCCAACGTGGTATCACTCATGCCCCGGCCCTTTAGTTGTTCGGCTAAATGACGCCAGAAACACATCACCCGGCAACAACGAAGCAACTACCGGTAAAAGTTGCGAGTCACAAAACAATCACACATCCGGAACCGTTTTTAACTTGGCAAAGATAGTCAATCCCGAATCGCCCGCTATAATGCACCTCAGTGGCGCCGCACTTTTATTTGCCGTCGACGCCATTCGCTGAGGCAATGTCCATTGTCTTCAGCCCCGGCCAGCGCCTGATGTTCATCACCCATGCACCGCCAGCGCGCTCGCTGAAACAGGAAACTGATGCTGCGTCAGTTTTAATCTGGTGCCGCAGCCGCCTGTAACATGGAAGTCTTGACCGCCCTGCCGATAACACCGCTGCCTGCTCAGGCAACATCTTGTTGGCAAACCGGCTCAATCGATTCGTTGCAGTGCGTTTCACCAGACATTTATCTCAACTCATACAGGTAGCACTGTGACGAAAGACGAACTGCGCGCGGAACTTGAGCGCCAGGAACAACGTTACAAGGAAGTTTACGGCGGGGAAGTCACCACCTACGCCGCCCAGCCCGAACCGGAACGCAAACCCTGGCGCAAACGTGCCACCGTTCAGGATCAGGTCTTCCAGCAAGAACTGCAGAAGATGGAAAAGGAACTCAAAGCCGAAGAGCCTTGATGCCGTCCTTTGAATCTTTCGAGGGTAAGCGTACTCACCGGGTTACAAGCACGGTGGACTGACGATGCCTTGCGCGCCCGCTACCCGCGGGCAGCGGCCAACTCCTCTGTATTGCACAGGTTAGGAGCATGTCAGACACGTTTCTCAGATATTTCATACAAGCCTCTGCGCCCTCCAGCACACCGGCCAATCAGCCGTCTTATCAGATTTTTTTCAATCTAATCAAAGCCTTGCAAAACCATGCAAAAAGCTTGGGTAATGCACCTTGATACAAATTAATTTGGCGAAGAAGGTTACCGATGAGCAGGTAGGGGATCGATTTCCAGTCTTTTCTGGCATAATCGCGCCCCCTTATGACCGGGTCAGAAAACCTTCATGATCGATTTATTCAGCGGACTGGATGCCTGGGTGCTTGTGAGCCTCCTGCTCGCCCTGACATTTGTCCTCGCCTTCGAGTTCATCAATGGATTTCATGACACCGCTAACGCGGTAGCCACTGTTATCTACACCAAAGCGATGCCGCCTCACCTGGCGGTGTTCTTCTCGGGCGTGTTCAACTTCCTCGGCGTATTGCTGGGCGGTGTTGGCGTGGCTTATGCCATCGTCCACTTGCTGCCGGTAGAACTGCTGATCAATGTGAACACCGGCCATGGTCTGGCTATGGTGTTCTCGCTGCTCGCCGCCGCCATCGCCTGGAACCTGGGCACCTGGTACTTCGGTATCCCGGCCTCCAGTTCCCACACCCTGATCGGTTCGATCCTCGGTGTCGGCCTGGCCAACGCACTGATCAACGAGATCCCACTGGCCGACGGCGTCAACTGGCAGAAAGCGATCGATATCGGTGCTTCGCTGGTGTTCTCGCCGATGGCCGGTTTCCTGATCGCCGCGCTGATCCTGATCGGCCTGAAATGGTGGCGCCCACTGTCGAAAATGCACAAGACGCCTGAACAGCGCCGCAAGATCGACGACAAGAAACACCCACCGTTCTGGAACCGCCTGGTCCTGGTGATCTCGGCCATGGCCGTGAGCTTCGTGCACGGCTCCAATGACGGTCAGAAAGGCATCGGCCTGATCATGCTGGTACTGATCGGTATCGTGCCTGCGCAGTTCGTACTCGACCTGAACAGCACCACCTACCAGATCGAACGTACTCGCGATGCGACCCTGCACCTGAGCCAGTTCTACAAGCGTAACGCCGATACCCTGGGCGAGTTCCTGGCGCTGGGCAAAAGCGTGGAAGGCGACCTGCCGGAGAAATTCCGTTGCAACCCGCAACAGACCGAACCGACCATCGCTGCCTTGCTCGACACCCTCAAGGGTGTAGCGGACTACCACTCGCTGTCGTCGGAAAGCCGTATCGAAGTGCGTCGCTACTTGCTCTGCCTGGACGACACCGCGAAGAAAGTCAGCAAACTGCCTGGCCTCGCGGCTCGTGAAAAAGCCGACCTGGACAAACTGCGCAAAGACCTGACCACCACCACCGAATACGCCCCGTTCTGGGTAATTCTGGCGGTCGCCCTGGCCCTGGGCCTGGGCACCATGGTTGGCTGGAAACGCGTGGTACTGACCATTGGCGAGAAGATCGGCAAGCAAGGCATGACCTATTCGCAAGGCATGTCGGCCCAGATCACCACCGCCAGCCTGATCGGCCTGGCCAACATCTTCAGCCTGCCGGTGTCCACCACCCACGTCCTGTCCTCGGGCGTGGCCGGCACCATGGTCGCCAACAAAAGCGGCCTGCAAGGCGGCACGGTGAAAACCATCCTGCTGGCCTGGGTCCTGACCCTGCCGGCCACCGTGGCACTTTCGGCCGGGTTGTTCTGGCTGGCGTCGAAGGCGCTGGGTAGCTGATAGATTGATGTAGTGAAGAAGGCGTGATTCGAGAGGATCACGCCTTTTTTGTTGGTCGCGGTGAAGAGGTGCTGAAGATCAAGAGCGCCCTCACCCCAGCCCTCTCCCGGAGGGAGAGGGAGCCGATCGAGGTGTTTGGGTGAAGTACGCCGACGTGACATACCGAGGTGAGCTCCGGTCTTAAAAAGCCCACATCCCGCACCTGCTTTGGCTTTGGCTTTGGCTTTGGCTTTGGCTTTCCACCACTCAACACGATGAGCGTTAGCTCGAGTACCGCTTTTGACGTGCCGGCCCCATCGGAAGGCTGAGTGGAGGGATTTATCCGGGGGTGGGCGCGTAGCGCCGTTTGGCGAAGCCAAACACATCGAGAGGAGGTGCAGCGAAGCAAACCGGAGGCGATGCCCCCGGATGAATCCCGTAACGAAAGAACACCGAGCCAAAGCGAGGTGCCGAACGCCGGGGCCCAGCCTTTTGCTTACTTTTTGGCGTTTGAAAAAGTGAGCCGCCGTAAGGGCGGAACCGCCAGCGGCAGCACCCGAAGAAACGGATATACCCCCAAAACCCCAAGAGCATGGTCGGCCCAAAGGCCGCCAAGAAGACAAAAAAAAGGGCAACCGAAGTTGCCCAAAATGCCTTGCGTGCTCATCAAACCCAGAAGGACTAAGGCTTCTTGCGCTTATTCGCATCCTTCCAGATAAAAAATCCAAACCCTGCAAAAAACAGAACCATCAGCCCCACAGTCAGGACCCCGGCAAACACCACGTTATCGAAAAACATGACTGGCCTCCTGGCCCCTGCTTTGCTGCGATGGAACTAAGTTAACCAATCAGGCAGGCGCAGGAATTGACCGGGATCAATGCCGGTCAACACGCGGGAGAAAGGAGGGGAAATAACTGACCTGCATCAACGGATGCAGGGGAGATCAACGCTTTTTCGGTTTGTTTTTCGACTTTTTCTTCGATTTGCCCAAAGGCATGGCCTGCTCGAAAGCCTGGCGCACTTCATTCAGGCGCTTCTCGTTGAGGTCATGAACCCGCTTGGCGCGTTCGGTGCTGAGGTCGATCAGTTTGTCGTCTTGGCTCATGGCGTTCGGTGCATCACTTGGACTGAATCACAACTGCCGGATCGCCGACAGGACTGCGCCAATAATGCGGCCTGGCGCCAGCGCTGACCAGCCGTCGACGCAGGCGCTATACAACAAATCGTGTACCAGTCAGCGCTTTTGCCCGCACACTCTGCGTTTTGCACTGTTCCGAGGATATCTGCCGTGCCCTTGCATCAGGATCTGCCGCCGCTGATGGCCCTGCGCGCCTTCGAGGCCGTGGCCCGTCACTTGAGCTTCATCAAGGCTGCCGACGAACTGTCGGTGACGCAAAGTGCGATCAGTCATCAGGTGCACAAACTCGAGGAGTTCCTCGCTCAGCCTCTGTTCGTGCGCCGAACCCGGGCGATCGACCTGACGCCGGCCGGCGAACAATACTACCGACAGATCGAACCCGCCCTCGTCGCGATTGCCGCCGCCACCCACGACTTGCGCGGCGAGCGCCCCACCTCTCTGCGCATCGGACTGCTGGCTTCCTTCGCGACCTTGTGGCTGGCACCACACCTGGCGGACTTCAACACCAAACACCCGAACATCCACGTCGAGCTGCTGCCCGCCGTACAACTGGCCGATGTCGACGGTGGCGAGGTGGACCTGGCAATCCGCTACGGCAAGGGCGGCTGGCCGAAAGTCCAGGCTCGCCGGTTCATGACGGAAACCCTGACGCCGGTATGCAGCCCGGCCTTCAAGGCCCGCGGCGTGCAAAACGGCCCGTTGTTGATGGCCAAATCGCACCAGCCGTTCGAATGGATCGACTGGCAGCAACACAGCGGCATCGACCTGGCGCAGATGCCCGGCGTGATGCTCCACGACTACAACATCGTGGTCGAAGCGGCGGTGGCCGGCCAGGGCATCGCCATGGGCCGACAGTGCCTGATTGATCGTCGGCTCAAGGAAGGCGCACTGGTGCCGGCCTTTGACACCCCACCGATGTCAGGTGAAATTGGCTATTGGCTGGTCACTCCTGAGCGTCCGCCGAACCCGGCGGCACAGGCGTTCAGCCAATGGCTGGAGCAAATCGTCGACGCATGAGTTTTTTGGATACGTCGAATCAAATCTATCCGTTTGTCGCCCCCCTCCTGCGCCAACATGCTGGAGTCCTCATTCAGGAGGACTTCACATGAGCGACTCGATCAAACAACGCGTCCAGCAACTCGGCCTGCAACTGCCTGCGCCCAGTCAGCCGGGGGCCAACTACGTCAGCCACGTGATCAGTCAGAACCAGCTGTACATCGCCGGACAGATTCCCATGCTCGATGGCAAACCTGCATTCCTCGGGCGCCTCGGCGAAGCAATCTCCGACGAAGACGGGGTCAACGCCGCCGAACTCGCCGCATTAGGCCTGCTGGCCCAGTTGAGCGATGCCTTGGGCGATGATCTGTCAAAACTGGTGCGAATCATCCGGCTCGGTGCGTTTATCGCCAGCGCCCCGGACTTCCCGCGCCAGGGCGTGATCGCCAACGGCGCCTCGAACCTGCTGGTCAACGTCCTCGGCGACAAGGGCCGTCATGTGCGCACTGCCGTCGGTGTGTCGAGCCTGCCGGCCGGCGTGGCAGTGGAAGTCGACGCCATTTTCGAGCTCAAGCCGTGAACGTCGACGAAGTCCTGCGCCTGCGCCAAGCCACGCCCGGCTGCGCGCAGGTGATCCACTTCAATCACGCCGGGGCCTCGCTGCCGAGCCAGGCCACCCTCGACGCGGTGATCGGGCAGCTGCAACGCGAAGCCCTCGGCGGGCCGATGGAGACGGCGGACACTCAGGTGCAGGAACGCGCGCGCACTGCCGCAGCCGCCCTGCTCAATGCCCAACCTGAAGATATCGCTTTCGCCAGCAGCGGCTCGGCGGCCTGGAGCCAGGCGTTCAACGCGCTGGGGCCGTGGCACCCGGGCGAGCGGATTCTGGTCGGGCGCCATGAGTGGGCCGGCAACCTGGCCTGCATTGCCGAAGCGGTGAAGGCCGGCGCACGGCTGGAAGTGATCCCGTGCGACGCCACTGGCGCCGTCGATCCACAAGCGCTGGCGCAGATGATTGACCGCCATGTGCGCCTGATCGCCCTGACCTGGCTGCCGGCCAATGGTGGCCTGATCAACCCGGCGACGCAGATCGGAGCGGTAGCCCGGCGTCACGGCATTCCGTATTTCATCGACGCCGGACAGGCACTGGGGCAATTGCCTTGTGACGTTCAAGCCTTGCAGTGCGACGTGCTCAAGGGCGCGGGGCGCAAGTACCTGCGCGGACCGCGCGGTACGGCGCTGATGTATATCCGGCCAGAATTCCTGCAACGACTGTTGCCGGTGCAGCGCGACGTATTGTCGGCGCCGTGGGATGGCCAGCGCTTTACCTTGCGTGACGATGCCCGGCGTTTCGAGACCAGTGAAGTGTCATTGGCGCTGCTCGCCGGGCTGGCCAATGCGCTGGAGGAACATCAGCGCATCGGAGCAACGGCAATCCGTAAGCGGATCGCTGAGTTGAGCCAAAAGCTGCGCCTGCGCATGCAGTCAGTTCCCGGACTGACGTTGCGCGATTCAGGGACGGCGAACGAACAATCCGGACTGATCGCCTTCACGCTCGAAGGCTGGGATTGCGTAGCGCTGAAGCACGCGCTGGCGGAGCGGCGAATCAATATCGGCGCCAACGGCGTGGCCTACACGCCACTGGACATGCAGGCGCGCGGATTGGCGAATATTGCGCGGGTGTCAGTGAGCTATCTGAATACCGAAGAAGAAATCGAAATATTGCTGACGAATCTGGCTGAACTGGCCGTGCGGCCTCAGATCTCGATGTCGACCCACAAGCCCTGACGCGGCTGGTCTTCCATCAGCGGCACCACCGGCACGGTGTTGTCGGCATTGAGTTCGGTGCCCGGTACGGCGAGGTGTTCTTCTGGATCTTCGTCGGCTTCGCGCCGGCGACGGTCGCGCTCCTGCTGGCGGCGTTGTTCTTCGCGCAGCAGATAACCGTCTTCTTCCGGATCGCGCTTTTGCAGGTCGATGGTGCTTTCGTTGGAGCTTTCCTGCACCGGCACCACCGGAGGAATGTCCGGCCGCTGGCGGATCGGGTCCTGCTGGGAAGTGATCGGCACGGCGCTCAAGGGGAGCATCGGTGGCAGCATATGAAGGGTCTCCTGTCAGCAGGCTATCGGCTGCGGCATCGGTGCCTTGAGCCATCGGTCGCAAACTTGTGACCGGATTGGCACTCGGTTGTGCCGCAAGCGCTCGTAAAACCGACGCATGACCTAATCTTCCTTCAGTTGGCCGTCGGCATTTAATAGCCGCACGCGACGCCTAATCCTTTGGCCTCAGGGCCTCATTCCGTTAAGATAGCCCGCTTTTTCAAGGTGGGAGTCAGGCAGCATGGCGCAGCAGTATCAACCGGGGCAACGCTGGATCAGTGACAGCGAAGCAGAGCTTGGTTTAGGCACCGTTCTGGCACAGGACGGCCGCTTGTTGACCGTGCTTTACCCGGCCACTGGCGAAACCCGCCAGTACGCGCTAAGGAATGCGCCCCTGACCCGCGTGCGATTCTCGCCGGGCGACTCCATTACCCACTTCGAAGGCTGGAAGATGACCGTGCGCGAAGTCGAGGATGCCGATGGCCTGCTCGTCTATCACGGTCTGAACGCCGAGAACGAAGCCGTCACCCTGCCGGAAACCCAGCTGTCGAACTTCATTCAGTTCCGTCTGGCCAGCGACCGTCTGTTCGCCGGGCAGATCGACCCGCTGTCGTGGTTCTCCCTGCGCTATCACACCCTGGAACACACCAGCCGCCAGTTGCAGTCCGCGCTGTGGGGCCTGGGTGGCGTGCGTGCACAGCCAATCGCTCACCAATTGCACATTGCCCGTGAAGTCGCCGACCGCATCGCGCCACGGGTATTGCTGGCGGACGAAGTGGGTCTGGGCAAGACCATCGAAGCCGGCCTGGTGATCCATCGCCAACTGCTGTCGGGCCGCGCCAGCCGCGTGCTGATCCTGGTTCCGGAAAACCTCCAGCACCAGTGGCTGGTGGAAATGCGTCGCCGCTTCAACCTTGAGGTCGCGCTGTTCGACGAAGAACGCTTCATCGAAAGCGATGCCAGCAACCCGTTCGAAGACACCCAACTGGCCCTGGTGGCGCTGGAGTGGCTGGTCGACGATGAAAAGGCTCAGGACGCACTGTTCGCTGCCGGCTGGGACCTGATGGTGGTCGACGAGGCACACCACCTGGTCTGGCACGAAGACAACGTCAGCCCGGAATATTCGCTGGTCGAACAACTCGCCGAAACGATCCCGGGCGTGCTGCTGCTCACCGCCACCCCGGAACAACTCGGTCAGGACAGCCACTTCGCCCGTCTGCGCCTGCTCGACCCAAACCGTTTCCATGACCTGGCCGCCTTCCGCGCCGAAAGCGAGAACTATCGCCCGGTGGCCGAAGCCGTTCAGGAGCTGCTGGACAAGGGTCGCCTGTCGCCTGCCGCGCACCAGACCATCCACGGATTCCTCGGCAACGAAGGCGAAGCTCTGCTGACCGCCGTCAACGATGGCGACACCGAAGCCAGCGCCCGCCTCGTGCGTGAACTGCTCGACCGTCACGGCACCGGCCGTGTGCTGTTCCGTAACACCCGCGCCGCTGTACAGGGTTTCCCGGAGCGCAAACTGCACCCGTACCCGCTGCCGTGCCCGGACGAATACCTCGAACTGCCACTGGGCGATCACGCCGAGCTGTACCCGGAAGTCAGCTTCCAGGCCCAGCCGGACGCCAGCGAAGAAGAACGCTGGTGGAAATTCGACCCGCGCGTCGAGTGGCTGATCGATCAGCTGAAAATGCTCAAGCGCACCAAAGTGCTGGTGATCTGCGCCCACGCCGAAACCGCGATGGACCTGGAAGACGCCCTGCGCGTGCGCTCCGGCATCCCGGCCACGGTGTTCCACGAAGGCATGAACATCCTCGAGCGTGACCGCGCCGCCGCCTACTTCGCCGACGAAGAGTTCGGCGCGCAGGTGCTGATCTGCTCGGAAATCGGCAGTGAAGGTCGCAACTTCCAGTTCGCTCACCACCTGGTGCTGTTCGATCTGCCGTCGCACCCGGACCTGCTGGAACAGCGGATCGGTCGTCTGGATCGGATCGGCCAGAAACACATCATCGAATTGCACGTGCCGTACCTGGAAACCAGCCCGCAAGAGCGCCTGTTCCAGTGGTATCACGAAGCGTTGAACGCGTTCCTCAACACCTGCCCGACCGGCAACGCCTTGCAGCATCAGTTTGGCCCGCGCCTGCTGCCGCTGCTTGAAGAGGCTGACGATGGCGAGTGGCAGACGCTGATCGACGAAGCACGCACCGAGCGTGAACGTCTGGAAGCCGAGCTGCACACCGGTCGTGACCGTCTGCTGGAGTTGAACTCCGGCGGCGCCGGCGAAGGTGAAGCGCTGGTCGAGGACATCCTCGAGCAAGACGATCAGTTCGCCCTGCCGATCTACATGGAAACCCTGTTCGACGCATTCGGCATCGACAGCGAAGACCATTCGGAAAACGCCCTGATCCTCAAGCCGAGCGAGAAGATGCTCGACGCCAGTTTCCCGCTGGGTGACGACGAAGGCGTGACCATCACCTACGACCGCAACCAGGCGCTGTCGCGCGAAGACATGCAGTTCATCACCTGGGAACACCCGATGGTGCAGGGCGGCATGGATCTGGTGCTGTCCGGTTCGATGGGCAACACCGCCGTCGCGCTGATCAAGAACAAGGCGCTCAAGCCAGGCACCGTGCTGCTGGAACTGCTGTACGTCAGCGAAGTGGTTGCGCCGCGTTCGTTGCAACTGGGCCGTTACCTGCCGCCGGCCGCCCTGCGCTGCCTGCTCGATGCCAATGGCAACGACCTGTCGGCCCGTGTGGCGTTCGAAACCCTGAACGATCAGCTGGAAAGCGTGCCACGCGCCAGCGCCAACAAGTTCATCCAGGCCCAGCGCGATCAGCTGACGCCACGGATCAACGCCGGTGAAGACAAGGTCACTCCACGTCATGCCGAGCGCGTGGCCGAGGCCCGCCGCCGTCTGGCAGCCGACACCGACGAAGAACTGGCACGCCTGACCGCGTTGCAGGCGGTCAACCCGACCGTACGCGACAGCGAACTGGTTGCCCTGCGCAAACAGCGCGAGCAAGGCCTGGCCATGCTCGACAAGGCTGCGCTGCGACTGGAAGCGATCCGGGTGCTGGTGGCGGGTTAACCCGCCCTGCTCCACCGCCACACATGAAAAGGCCCGCAGCGATGCGGGCCTTTTTGTTTGTCTGCTATTTATGCTGCGCTGCTGATTGCCTCTTCGCGAGCAAGCCCGCTCCCACAGTTGGCCGGTTTCCTTCAGGAGGAAATGCGGTCGAATATGGGAGCGGGCTTGCTCGCGAAGGCGGTCATGCCGTCACCGCTGAGCCTTCTGGCTCGACCACCGCCACCAATCCCGCCTTCATCCGCTTCGCGTCTCGCACAAAACACCGCGCCGCCAGAAACAGAAACACCATGGTCAGGAACAGCGCCACCGGGATCAGGTACATCGCATCATGCAGACCGACAGCCTTGAACGCTTCGGTCATCTGTTCAGCGCCCGCCGAAACCATGGCCGATTTCGCGAAGTGATCGGACAAACCACCAACCACCACCGGCCCCAGGCCCCCGCCCAGCAAATACAACCCGGCAAAGAACAGCGCCATCGCCGTGGCCCGCAGGCGCGGCTCGACCACGTCCTGAATCGCCGTGTACACACAGGTGTAGAAGTTATAGGCAAACAGCCAGCCGACACTGAACAACGCGACAAACACACCGATCTCGATCCGCCCGGCGTGCAGTGCCCAGGCGGTGCACACGGTCGAAATGATCAGGCTGAACGCTGCAAACAACAGCCGCCCGTTCGCCACACGCTGATGGATCTTGTCGGCGATCCAGCCGCCCAGGGTCAGGCCGATCAGTCCGGTCACGCCGACGATCAGCCCCGTGGCCACAGCTGCTTCCTGCAATGGCAGCAGAAAATAGCGCTGGAGCATCGGCACCAGAAACGAGTTACAGGCATAGGTGGCGAAGTTGAAGCACAACCCGGCCATCACCAGCCACAGAAAAGTCGGCACCGCGAGAATGCGGCGGATCGGCTTGTCGACTTTCTCCTGCGACACTTGCACCGTTTCCGCCGCGCCGCGCTTGGGTTCCTTGATGAAGAACATGAACACTGCCAGCAGCAATCCCGGCACGGCAGCGATAAAGAACGGCGCGCGCCAACTGTCGAACGCCTTGACCATCGCGCCGATGGTGAAAAACGCCAGCAGCAGCCCCAGCGGCAAGCCCAGCATAAAGATGCCCATGGCCCGTGCCCGGCGGTGGGCCGGGAACAGGTCGCCGATCAGCGAGTTGGCGGCCGGCGCGTAACTGGCCTCACCGATGCCGATGCCCATGCGCACCAGCAGAAAACTCCAGAAACTGCCGACCAGACCGTTGACCGCCGTCAACGCGCTCCAGGTCGCCAGCCCCCAGCCCATCAGTTTGCTGCGCGAGCCGGTGTCGGCCATGCGCCCCAGCGGCAGGCCGGCAATGGCATAGACGATTGTGAACGCGGTGCCGACGATCCCCAGCTGAAAGTCGCTGAGGTGCCATTCCATGCGGATCGGCTCGATGATGATCGCGGGGATGGTGCGATCGAAGAAATTGAACAGGTTGGCGAGGAACAGCAGGAACAGAATGCGCCAGGCATTCGCCGCTTGGGTCGAGTTCTGCATGGGTCCGTCTCTTTTATTGTTATAGGGCTTCACTGCCGACGCATCCGAGCCCGGAACCTGCAATCTAGTCACGCTCGTCGGGACTGTCTGTGATCATTCGTCAGCCTGATACCGGGCCATGGCACTGTAACGAAACGTAAGCCCTTGAAATGCTTCGATTCCCCCGAAAACCGGGGGTTTAGCGGAAAAATCCGGCAATGAAAAAATACTTTCGCGCCCCCCTTCCCAACGCCGTGGCAAAGCCTAGAATGGCCGCCGGATCCGTCCGGATCCAGCCGATCAATCCCTTTGATGCCCCCGCCCATGTCCGAAGTCAGTCCGTGTCTGAATTGCGGTGCCTGCTGTTCCCATTTTCGTGTTTCTTTTTTCTGGGGTGAATGCGCCTCCTCCGGCGGGACCGTGCCCGATGAACTGGTCACCCAGATCACGCCCAGCCGGGTGGCGATGATCGGTACCGACCGCAAGGCGCCACGCTGCACCGCGCTGGAAGGCGAAGTCGGAAAATCGGTGGCCTGCACGATCTACGAAAAGCGTTCCAGCCCCTGCCGCGAGTTCGAGGCGTCGTGGGAAAACGGTGAGCAAAACACCGACTGCGACAAGGCGCGAGCCCGTTTCGGCCTGCCGCCACTGCAACCGCACTGGAACGAAGTCGCCTGAGTTCCGGTGTTTTTGACGCTTAGCGCCAATCGCTATGACGCTCATGCCAAAATCATTAGAACCAATGTGCCACCACCACTTGCGCCCCGAAATCGGCCTCTATACTGCATTCATTCGCCTGCGTTGATGACGCAGTAAGGAAGCACTCAGAGACGGGGCATGCTATGGAGTGGCTTGGTTTGCAGTTTGTTGCCGAGCTGCCGGAGAGCGGGCAGGTCATTCTCAATTGCACACACAATCCCTTGCTGGTGCTGATCGCCTATCTGGTGGCGTGCGCCGCGAGTTTCGCTACCCTCGACATGGCGGAACGCGTCGGCCATGCCGAAGACTCCGGATCGCGCAGGATCTGGCGCTGGATCGGGGCCACCTGCCTGGCCGGTGGCATCTGGGCCATGCATTTCATCAGCATGCTGGCGTTCCAGACACCGATCGACATCCAGTATGACCAGTCCATCACCCTGTTTTCCCTGGTAATCGCCGTGCTGGCCTCCTGGCTGGCGATGCACACTCTGAGCGAGCCCCAACCCAGTCTGCTGCAATACCTCAAGACCGCCATCGTCATCGGCCTGGGCATTGCCGGCATGCATTACGTCGGCATGGCCGCCATGCAATCCGCCGCCACCGCCTACTACGAACCGACGCTGTTCGGACTGTCGATCCTGATTGCCATCGGTGCCAGTTTCGCTGCGCTGTGGGTGGCCGGGAATTTGCGTGAAGGCAGCGGCCTGCACAATCAGATGCTCAAATACGTGGCCACACTGATTCTCGGGGCCGGCATCATCAGCATGCATTTCACCGGCATGGCGGCGTTGCAACTGGTCGTCCCGGAGGGAAGCATTCCCACACTGAAGGTCGATTCCAGCCACTTGCAACTGGGGCTCACCGTCGCCTTCATCACCCTGCTGATCCTCGGCAGCGCCATCAGCGCCGCACTGGCCGACAAGAAACTGCAGAACAAGGAACAGGACTTGCGTCGGGTCAACATGCTGCTCAGCCAGCTCGACCAGGCGCGGATGTCGCTGCAACAGGCGGCCAATTACGACGCCTTGACCAACCTGATCAACCGTCGCGGTTTCAACCAGCTCTTCGCTGAAAAGCTCAGCCAGAAATCCACCGAGGGCGGCATGCTCGCGGTGATGTTTCTCGACATCGACCACTTCAAACGCATCAACGACAGCCTCGGCCACGATGCCGGCGATGAACTGCTCAAAGTCATCGCCCAGCACATCAAAGGCTCGGTACGCGGCCATGAAGACGTGGTCGCCCGTTTCGGCGGGGACGAATTCTGCATCCTGATCGGCCTGCGCGACCGCGAAGAAGCACGCAACCTGGCCCAGCGCATCATGCTCAAGATGAAGGAACCGATCGAATTGGCCGGGCGGCGCATGGTGATGACCACCAGCATCGGTATCAGCCTGTTCCCCGAAGACGGCACCACCTGCGATGAACTGCTCAAACACGCGGACCTGGCGCTGTATCAATCCAAGGGCGCCGGGCGCAACGGCGTGCATTTTTTCGATTCCAACCTGAAAAACCGTGCCAGCCTGGAACTGCAACTGGAGGAAGAACTGCGTCATGCCCTGCGTGAGGAGAACGGGCTGATGCTGTATTACCAACCGATCTTCGAACTTAAGACCGGCAAGGTCACCAAGCTTGAGGCGCTGATTCGCTGGCAGCACCCGGTACACGGCCTGTTGACCCCGGATCGTTTTATCGCGATCGCCGAAAACAACGGCCTGATTGCCGAACTGGACAACTGGGTGTTGCGCAAGGCCTGTGAAGACCTTGGCGAACTGTCACGTCATGGCTGCGATGACCTGAAGATCGCCTGGAACTGCTCACCGCTGAATCTGTCCCGGGAAGAACTGGCCAATGAAATCGAATACGCCTTGCGCAGCGCCGGAGTCGCTCCCGAACGACTGGAACTGGAAGTGACCGAGAACGCCCTGATGGGCAACATCGCCAACACGCTGGTGCTGTTACGGCAGATCCGCGCCTTGGGCGTGTCGCTGTCGATCGATGATTTCGGCACCGGCTATTCGTCGCTGGCCTACCTCAAGCGTTTGCCGCTCAACACCCTGAAGGTCGATCGCTCCTTCATCCTCGACATTCCCAAGGCCACCGCCGACATGGAGATTGTCCAGGCGATCATCGTCATGGCCCACACCCTGCATTTGCAGGTGGTCACCGAAGGCGTGGAAAGCCTGGAGCAGTACGAATTTCTCGAGCGTTCGGGCTGCGACTTCATTCAGGGCTACCTGCTCAGCCGTCCGGTACCGCTGGAGGAACTGCGCCCGGTTCTCGAAGAGATCAATCAGCGCAAACACGCCCACCCGGTCAATCCGCTGAGTCTGGCTCGCGGTACATTTTCACCAGTGTCGAAGGATCTTTCGCCAAAAAGCCCTGTGCCCCATGCAGGCGCATCAGTTGTGCGGCCAATCCGCTGATCGGCGTGGCCGAGCCCACTTCGCGAGAAAACTTCACCGCCGTGTCGAGATCCTTGAGCAGCGTGCGCACGTGCCACTTCACCGGTTCGAAACGGCTTTCAGCCATTTGTGGGGCGAGGATCTGCAGCGGCTTCGAATCGGCAAAACCACCGGCCAGTGCCTCGGCAATCAGGCTGGCGTCGACCCCGGACTGCTCGGCCAGCGCGACCACTTCGGCAATCACCAGCGCATTGCACGCGACGATCATCTGGTTGCAGGCTTTGGTCACCTGACCGGCGCCGACGCCGCCCATGTGCGTGACGCGCTGACCGAGGGCGAGCAACACCGGGCGCACACGCTGCAGATCCGCGGCGTCACCACCGACCATGATCGCCAGACTGCCGGCCTCGGCCCCGACCACGCCGCCGGAAACCGGTGAATCGAGCCAGGTCATGCCAGTCTTGCCGGCCAGCTCAGCCGCCATCTCACGGGTTGCAGTCGGTTCGAGGCTGGAGAAATCCACCAGCAACTGACCTTTTTGGGCTCCCTCGGCGATCCCGGCCGAGCCAAACACTACCTCGTGCACCACCGCCGTATCGGCCAGGCACAGCATCACCACATCGGCGTGCCGGCACAGCTCGGAGGGCGTCGCCACCTGCCGGGCGCCGGCCTCGACCAGCGGCGCGCATTTGTCCGGGTTGCGGTTCCACACGGTCAGCGGATAACCCGCTGCCAGCAGACGCCGGCACATCGGCAGGCCCATCAGACCGATTCCGGCAAACCCCAACGAAGGTAGCGTTGACATCATTTAGCCTCCTTTTGATTAAAGATCGCCGAATAATGGCCGATTCATCAACGATCAGGAAAGGATTCCCCCGCGCGGCACTCAGGCCAGAACCCTGACGCACGGGCCAAATACGCGCAGTAAAAAGACGCGAGATTCCCATTCCGTGAGGCTCGACGACACAGGTCGCCGAACCAACCAGTCCAGGCATATGGCGCACAATGACTTCTAAAAACAATCCGGCCACTGCGGTATCCGATCTGACCCTGAGCCCGGCAGCGAACAGCCCTGCCCCGATGAAGCCATTGCCTCCTTCGCGCCCGTTGGGCACCCAGCAATACCTGTACTTCACCGAAACCAACACCGACCGCATCCTCGATAATCTCGACGGACTGCGTGACCTTGTGTTCCCACGCCCGCCGCACCTGGAAGGCGATAACGAACAGCACAACGATCAGGAATTCCCGTCGGTGTGTCTGATCGGCCTCGGTCGCTGTGGCTCCAACATCGCCCTCGACGTGGCGGAGCTGGTGTACAACGCACGCAAGTTCTACCTCAACGAATTCAACAACGAAGACCGCGCAGCTGACCGTCGCCTGGCCTCCGACAAAGGCTACAGCCCGGCCCAGTGGATCAAGCAGAACCTGCGGATCGGCCCGAACAAGTCGACCAAACCGGTGTTCCTGGTCGAGCCGCTGGTGATGCTCGGCGATCTGGACAAAGACATTGCCGGACGCATTCGCTTCTCGCGCAAGGGCGAGAAGAGCGGCTTCCTGCGCGACTACAGCAAAATGAAGATCATGGACTTGTCCGAAGTCCACGCCGGTGGCGCCGGTAACGCGCCGATCCTCGGCCAGTACCTGGCGAAGATCATCCTGAACAAGGACACCCAGCGTTTCTCCAGCCCTGACTGGAAAATGATTCACTCGTACCTGATCGACAGTTGCGGCATCAAGGCCAACCAGTCGCGCCTGTATTTCTCGATCTTCAGTGCCGGCGGCGGTACCGGTTCGGGCATGGCCTCGGAATTCGGCCTGGCCCAGCAGCACTCGTACATGAACAAGACGTTCGATACCAAGCCGATGGACGAACATGACGGCAAGAGCGGTCATTCGTTCGTGTTCGAGCCGATCTTCACCAGCGGCATCTGCGTGCTGCCGAACATTTCCGACCACCGCAGCGAAATGTCCGAGGCGCTGCACATCAACGCCGGTCGCCTGCTTTGCAAATACCTGTCGGAAGAATGGGATTTCTCGTACAACTTCGCCAACGAAGACAGCAGCGAAGCCAGCGTCATGGGCCGTATCCGCCCATGGAACGCGATGATGCTGATCTCCAACGACATCATGCGTTACGCCGAAGAAAGCGATGACGGCAACATCCAGAACATTGATGTCAATGCGATGGAAAAGCACGCCAACCAGTACATCTCGCAGCAGATCTTCAACATTCTGACGGCCCAGGCGGTTACGACCGACTACGACCAGAACTATTTCCGTCGCGCCGGCATCGACATCGGCGAGACCATTCGCCTGGATGCCAACGACCTGTTCATGAGCCTGGCCGGCCCGGTCGCCATTGCCTACGCTGAATCGGTGGTGCCGGAAACGCCACCGCCGAGCAGTGACAAATTCAAGGTGTTCGACAAAGAGCCACAGCGCCTGAACATCGACGACCTGTTCTTCCGCTCCATCGATCTGCCGCACTTCAACAAGGTCACCCAGGCCATCGAAGGCATCAGCCTGCTGCCGATCGAATCCAAGCGTTATCGCGCCTCGCTCGAGCAGTACAAGAACTCCGGCTACGACGCGGCTGCGCTGCACGACCTGCACTTCTTCAAGAACTGCTCGTCGGTGGTCTCGATCGTTTCGCTGCCGAAAGACTACAAGCTGTCGTACATGGACCTGAACCGGTTGAAGACCCACCTCAACAGCCTGTTCCCCAACACCACGCTCAAGCGCTACGCGCTGGTGATCGGCGCCTCGGCCAACCTGTCGCTGACCACCCTGATCGCCAAGAGCCCGTGCCTGTCGGACGATTTCCTGACCCTGATCGTGGCGTTCATCAAGCGTTGCTTCGCGAAGAACCCGTACCGTTTCGACGAGACTCTGGACAACTCGATCCTCGACTTCATCATCAATGAAGAATTCGACGAAGACCGTATCGACGAACTGCTCAACGAATTCGAGAACCCGGCGAAGATCCTCGATACCAACTGGTACGCGATCAAGCCGATGTACGAGAAGAAGTACCGCGAGCTGATCAATGACAAAGAGAAGTTTGTCTCGATCAACGACATCCGTCTGTCGCGTGATTGCGTGAAGAAGTCGATCAAGTACCTGCGCGAGATCTACCGTCACCGGATCGGCAAGACCAAGGTTATTTCCCTCAATAACCACACTGGCAAGACTTACTCGGTCTGACACCAGACCGAGGCGACCCCATCGCGAGCA